>CAZOTW010000054.1:0-3419 GCA_964582845.1 uncultured Gammaproteobacteria bacterium | reverse complement strand
CAGAGCGGCGACGGCGTACACTTCCGCAAACGCCGACAGCTTCTTGCCCCCCAGGAGCCATGGGAAAAATACGGTTGCGAAGACCCCAGAATTACAAAATTCGAGGGAAAATATTACATTTTTTATACGGCCATCGGAAACTGGGCTCCAAACGCGGATGGCATAAAGGTCGCTGTCGCCATAACCAGCAATCTCGACCACGTTGAGGAACGTCATTTAGTAACACCGTTTAACGCGAAGGCCATGGGGCTTTTTCCGGAACGTATTAATGGTAAAATCGCCGCTGTCCTCACTGCCAATACCGATCGACCACCCGCGAAGATTTGTATAGCGCTTTTGGATTCCATAGAGCAACTTTGGGATCATAAATGGTGGGAAGAATGGTACAAAAAATTAGATTCACACGTCATTCCCATATATCACACGGAGAGCGACCATCTGGAAGTCGGCGCGGCCCCGGTAAAAACCGATGAGGGATGGGTATTAGTTTTTTGCTATATCGAAAATTATTTTAACAACAATCGTGTTTTCCGCATCGATGCTGCTCTACTCGACCTCAATAATCCGCAGAAACTTATCGGACAGACGCTTGATCCGCTCCTCGTTCCCGAAGAACAGTACGAAATTTATGGCATGATACCCAACGTCATATTCCCTTCGGGAGCACTCCTTGATGAAGGGCAATTTTTTATCTACTACAGCGCATGCGATACGTCGATTTGCCGCGCAAGCATCACCCTCGGCGACCTTATTGGAGAGCTAAAACATAATCCCACGGTCAATCCGCACCATAAGCGTCCCGAGATGATGGCACGCTTTGAGGGGAATCCAATTATTTCACCTATCAAGGAACACAGCTGGGAATCCAAATATACCTTCAACGCGGGAGCGATACTTGCCGGGGATCAAGTACACATCCTTTACAGAGCCATGGGTGATGATGACACGTCCGTATTGGGATATGCCAGAAGCGAGGATGGACTGCATATCGATGAGCGTTTGGATCAGCCAGTTTACGTGCCGCGTGAAGGCTTTGAATGGAAACACCATCCAGGGTTTTCCGGATGTGAAGATCCCAGACTCACGCGTATCGATGACACCATCTACATGTGTTACACGGCCTATGACGGCACCAATCCTCCCCGCATTGCCTTATCTTCCATCACCGTTAATGATTTTGTTGCGAAAAATTGGAATTGGGCAAAACCGAAGTTAATTTCTGCTCCCGGTATGGACAACAAAGATAGCTGCATTGTACCGGGAAAAATCGATGGTAAATATGTGGTGTTTCACCGGCTTCCACCCTGTATTTGGATCGATTTCGTCAGCGATTTGGAGTTTGATGACAATCATTGGCTTGGCGGCCACCAACTCATGGGGCCACGCGTGAATTCTTGGGATTATTTGAAAATTGGACTGAATGGTCCTCCCGAGCGAACAGCCGAGGGATGGCTCCTCCTCTACCACGGCGTTTCCAAAGAAGACATGAAGTATCGCATGGGCGCCGCACTTTTGGATCTGGATAACCCCATGAAGGTACTCGCACGCCTCCATAACCCGATTTTGGAACCACTTACTTCATACGAAAACGAAGGGTACAGAGCCGGAACCGTATTTTCCTGTGGACAGGTCATCAAAGACGGTGTCCTTTTCATCTACTACGGCGGAGCCGATAAATACGAGGCTGTCGCCACCACCCCATTAGAAAACCTCCTCAACGCACTCAAAAGAGGAAAATAACTTATCGTACATTTCCTGCATCCTATCGCATTTTACGGTATACTTACGTGCATATGGCACTGCAAGGAAAGGATGATCAGGCGCCACGTTTTGATTTGACCCCTGGAACTCATGCGAAATATCAAGAACTGCGAACGATATGCAACGCGATAAACGTAGATGTCCTTGCCGGCGCTAACCAAAGCCTTGTTGAACCTGAAATGCGCAACTTTGATTCAGAAGTGCAAACGACGAATGACCCCGAACGCATATCTCACCATTGTTTTCGTCTCAGAGGAGTGAAACAACGTTATGAACATATTCTTGGGGGGGTCATCACTCCTGATATAAACGCAAACAGAGCAGAAGCGGTTATCCGCCTGGCGATTGGTAAGGGATGGGTGAGGCCCGTCGACATGGATGCAGATATACGTGAAGTCATAATCGGATTCAAGCAGCTTGCGGCACGATTTATGAGGTTCACAAAGATCGTTCAAGAAAAAGGGAACGATGCAACTGATGAGGTCCTGTCGCTGTATCTAGGTGGCGGGCAAAAACCCGTTGAAGCGTGGTATACAGATAAATCACGTCGGATTCGTAACCATGAAGATGATGTTTCACCCTTGACGCCAGATGTCGCCCTTGACGCTGCGCTACTTCCTACCCGACCAGACATCGCCTATGATGAAGCAAGAACATTGTTGATTTTTTTCCGTACGCTAGCGCATTCATTTGCGGGAAACATAATGTAGCTCCAATTTATTTTATTGTTTGTCTGCGAGCACTGCTTCAAAGTATGATTTTGCTGGTCGTATATATGCTATCGGCAATACGAGTTTTCCTTTCCAACGAAATTTCTCTCTCCTCATAATTTCGTCGTGCTCATCTAACCTTTGTAATCCTAACAATGCCTCTTCATGAAACCACGCCCTGAGTGGCCCACTAAAACGATCAGGTAAATCGGTTCTGGATATCCCATGCGCTTCCACAGCCTCTATCGGAATGTTAACCAATCCTGCGGCAATATCTTGCTCGTAATCGCGAAGCGTATAATATGCTCTTACGGCTTTACCAAGCGGCATAAGCAATGATGCTTTGTCTGGATCTTCTCCAAATACCATGAGGGATCCTCTTATTGTTCCCCAAATATCACAGGCATCATACGCTTGATCAAGTTCTGCACGAGGAAATATGTCTCCACTTCCCCGTCTTCGCGCATCGAAAAGAAAATACTCAAAAAAAGCGTCAAGCTCATCGCGTATTGAAATACCTGCTTTGCGAGCAAGTTCATAACAATACACAAAAAGATAATCCAACTCATCTTGAGGGCTATCTGGGTGACGAATAAAAGCCTGTTTTTCTTCAAGATATGTAACTGGCAAAATCCCAGGCGGTAGTTGTCGATCACCATCCGCAATATCATCAAGAATTCTCATTCCCGCATTTACAGCAAGGAGCAAGGTACCTCTCGTTTCTCCAAGAAGTAATGGGGTAAGTTCAAGCATGCGAATCCAGTTTTTTGAGCTTTCGCGTTTTCCCAACCCTACGTATGCCTCCGTTTTCAAACGATGATAATTTTCTTTCGGATTCATTGAATGAATTATATACGCAAATTATTTCTCCTCAGTACCGCCACCCGAATTGCCTAGAAGCTATCTCAAAACATTGACAATATTGTTGTTCTGACAATATCCTTATGG
>CAZOTW010000053.1:0-8749 GCA_964582845.1 uncultured Gammaproteobacteria bacterium | reverse complement strand
CGGGTCCTGCCACTCGCGTGTCCCGCATGTCGCTTCAATTTGTTCGCGAAATGAAATCTTCAGATTCCATATTCTCTTCCTCGCTCCAAAGTGAAGGCTCCATGCAGGAGGCCCTCGCTCGTGTCACCCGAAATAGAATAATGCGAAACTCGTTTGGCGGGATCCCTTACTTCCGCGTCACCCGCACAACCAGCGAAAATCTCATGCCTCCCCGCGCCTTTCTCTTACAATGCCCGCGCTTCGCCGTGTCAATAAAGCATTCTCCCCGCGCTTTTCGCTATGCTACACTAGATCTATGAAGAAATCCGCCGTGGACGTTCTCTACGCATGGGTAATACGGCGTCGAAACCCCATTGTCCGCGCATTTTTTGGCGTCTACATGCTCCAGCTCATTATTCTTGTCATTGGAGGGTGGGCGACCTATACATAGGATCCATCGTGGGGTACGTGGTACGAAATAGGGAAAGATATGGGGGAAATAGCCCTCGTTGTATTTTGTTTGGTGAGTCTTCCCGGTATATTTCGGCGTTTCGGACATTTTAACAAGCCCGTATCCATCGTCATGATTTTCCGCCGGCAGTTGGGGATTGCCATGTACCTATTCGCCGTTATCCATCTCGCATTCAATTGGGCTATACCGGTTGCCGCACGCGTGTTTCCACTTTTTCCGATTCCCACGTTTGCATTTTTCGGCATCGCCTCGGCTATCCTTCTTTTTTTCTTATTTATCACATCCAACGACCTGAGTGTGAATAAACTAGGCATTTGGTGGAATCGGATCCATAGCCTTCTCTATATTGTCCTCTGGTTCGTGTTCCTGCATACTATGTTACAACGGGTGAGCATTTGGTCGATCATAATTGGTATCACGGCCGCTTCTGAAGTCGCATCGTTTGTTTTTGCAAAAAGCCGCAGAAAGATTGAAACCTCTTAAGATTTTTTCAGCATCTTTTCAGATTGGTGTTTTACATTAGTAGCAGGAAAGGAGGTGGACGGATGTAAAGAAAAACATTGACACGTAGTAGTACTGTTGGGGCATTAAGCTACTTTGCAAAAAAACGGCAAATATATTCCTCAAAGAGAAAGCTGCTACGCTGCTAGAGCGCTTGGCCTTGGATGATTGGGCAAAGCAACATGGGATTGACCGTAACTAACCTTTTTGGTGGATTAGGTATAGGCGGTCATAGGCACGGGCAGTAAAAAAACACTGCCACTCCCTTCATAAACAAAACGGCCCCTGGTGCCACATCGGGGGCTGTTTTTTTACTAGCTCATGTGCTGTAGTTAGAAGCTATCTCATATATTGTCACTCTGGCTTGTCCAGAGTCTCTTAATAAAAACAAAAACGGATTCTGGACGCGCTCTACGAATCGCTTGCCAGAATGACGTCTCTAATATATTTATGAACCCGAGAACGATGAACTATGAACCGTTTTTTCCTATTGCTTCTGATATACTATGGTATCCGTCTTTGTGTAAAAGCTCGACAAGCCCGAGGTTTATGTGCGCCGGAAGAAGCGGGCCTTCGTAGATAAGTCCGGTGATTAACTGGATAAGCGAAGCGCCGCGTTTTATTTTTTCATACGCATCTTGGGCGCTGAAAACGCCTCCGCAGCCGATAATAAGGAGCTTTTTGCCATATTTTTTATACGCAAGGGTAATCAATTCGTTTGACCGTTGCCAGGTAGGTTTGCCGCTAAAGTTTCCGACGCTATACTTTTTTACTTCTTCTAGATCTAGTGAAGGGTCCTTACGGTTTTTCTGCAAATTGCCGAATATTACCCCTTTAACCGGGAAGCGGACAATGACGTTGAGCATCCGTATCACATCAGTATCCGTTTCATTGATGGGCATTTTGACAAAAAGGGGCTTCGTCAATCGGAGTTTTTTCACCGCTTGGAGTAACATGGAGAGGTTTTTCGGGTCGTAAAAAGAGACGTTGGTGACGAGGTTGGGACAACTGATGTTGAGTTCGTAATAGGAAAATGGGACCAGAGACTTGTCCACTGCCATAAACGCTTGGATCGTATCAACGATACTTTTTCGTACGGATGTGAGGTTTTTCGAGTTCGTTCTCCCGATACTGATGCCCACGGGATAGACAAATTTCGCCCGTTTCATTTTTCTTACTATTGCCTTGACGCCGTCGTTTTTAAACCCTTTGTTTACCATGAGTGCTTTTGATTTTGGCAGTCGCCCCAAGCGGGGCGGAGGATTGCCCTCATAAGCGTGATTGGTGATCGTGCCGATTGACCCGAATCCAAATCCGAGTGACGGGAGTATACCGGTGAGCTGGGCTTTATAGTCAAATCCTGCGGAAAGCCCTATCGGGTTGTCAAACCGGATGCCAAAAAACGTTTGCATAAGCGAATCGTCCGATACGGCAAAAAACCGTTTCATGAGTTCTGGTACTAGGGGTAATTTCCCCATGGTTTCTCCGGCTGTCGTTAAAATTTCATGAATCGTTTCTGAGGGGATGAGAAAGAGGACGCGTCGAACGAGCGACCGATAAAGAAAGGCAAAACAGGCAAGGAACCACTTTTTCATACAAATTGGTATAATGATCGCACGTTCATGGGAACTTTGGCAAGTCAAAAAAATTCCATTAGAAAAAAGATGCTTCTGGCCCGTCGGTCGATGGTGCCTGAGGCAAAAAGAGAGGCTGACAGGGAGATAGCCATCCGCCTTATGGGTGAGCCTATCCTGAAAACCGCGGAGATCGTATGCATCTATGTTTCCTTGCCTGAAGAGGTGGCCACCCATGAGCTATTAGTGGCTTTTGGTCGGCAAAAAAAGACGATTGTGGTGCCGCATATTGTCGGGAAAACCATAACGCTTTGCACGTTTTCGTCTCTCAATAATTTGACCGCCGGTATGTTTGGTATCTTGGAGCCACGAGGAGATGCGCTTCTTGTGCCAAGCGACATGGTGGATGTGTTTATCGTTCCCGGAGTGGCGTTTGACCGTAAAGGATACCGGTTAGGGTGGGGAAGGGGATATTATGATCGTTTGCTCAAGGATATTACGGTGCCACGCATTGGCTTAGCGTATTCCTGCCAGATTGTTCCTGGACTACCTCATGAGATGTATGATATACAGATGAATGTGATAATTACCCAAAATGAAACGATTGAAGTATAAAATTAATTAAAGGAGGACCATGGCAGCAAAGAAAACGTCAAATCATGCCCACCCGGAGTACCAATACCTGGATCTTATGAAAGATATTATGGAAAACGGGAAATGGAAAGAGAGCCATTCAACGGGGGTGAAGCTGAAAAGCGTATTCGGGCGCCTGTGCCGGTACGATTTATCCCAAGGCTTTCCGGTTTTGACCACGAAAAAAGTATTCACCCGTGGTATCATCCACGAGCTCCTGTGGTTTTTGTCCGGCTCCAGTAACATCAAATATCTTATCGACAACAACGTCCATATCTGGGACGAGTGGGCATATAAAAAATATACGTGGGCCCAAGCAGGAGACAAAAAAATCCTACCATACGAGGAATTTGTGGAAAGGATCAAGGCAGACAGAAAATTCCTTAAACGCTATGGGGAGCTTGGACCGGTGTATGGGGTGCAATGGAGAAAATGGCCTGTCAATCAAAAGAAGACAGTCGATCAACTTGGCTGGGCGATAGAGAAAATCAAAAAGTACCCGATGAAAAAGCATTACATCATTTCCGCATGGAACGCAGGGTGTATCTATGAAATGTCCGGCAGTCACAGTGCATCTATGGTTATCGCGCCGTGCCACACGATGTACCACATCAATATTACCGGCGACAAACTTTCGCTTTTACTGTACCAGCGAAGCGCGGATTTATTCCTGGGTGTGCCATTTAATATCGCCTCGTATGCATTACTTACCATGATGCTTGCGCAGGTGACGGGGTATAAACCAGGGGATTTTGTCCACGTGTTTGGCGACGTGCATATTTATGAGAATCATATGGAACAGTGCCGCGAGCAGCTAAAACGCACGCCCAGGCCGTTCCCGAAAATTAAGATCAATCCGAAGGTAAAAAAGATCGATGATTTCAAATTCGAGGATTTTGAGCTCGTGGGCTATGACCCGCACCCACCGATCAAAGGGGATATTACCGTGGTGGGTGGATTTTGATATCTTTTGATACGTTGATTCCGGGAATAACTATATCAAACTATGCTTTCTTTGATAGCCGTCATCGGCAAAAATAGAGAATTAGGTAAAAACAATAAGTTACTCTGGCACTTGCCCCAGGATCTCAAGCGTTTCCGCACTCTCACCAACGGCCACCCCGTCATCATGGGCCGGAAAACCTTTGAGTCGTTGCCCGGAGTTTTGCCCAATCGCACAAACATTGTTATTACATCCCAATACACGATTCCCGGAATTCAAGAAGTTTCAATTCCAGGAATTGAACACGTGAACGTGGTTTCCTCGCTCGTTCAGGCCATCGACGTAGCCAAGAAATCTCCCGGGTCGGAGGAAATTTTTGTCATCGGTGGGGGATCGATATACGCCCAGGCCATCGACCGTGCTGATCGGCTGTACTTGACGGTCGTCGATGCCACAGCTCCCGCGGATACCTTTTTCCCGGATTATTCTCGGTTTTCGAAGGAGATTTCCTCCGAACCGCATGAAGAAGGGGGATTTCGATTCACGTACCGTACTCTTGCGCCGTAATCATACGATCCATGGTAGAATGGTTATATCCAATAAACAGTATGGGAGATCCAGCAGTAAGTGAAGGTCTCGTGCCTCGACATTCGGTGGCTTCGGCCGTGCTTGAAAACAAAATGCTCCTTTCTGTTTCGTCGTATATTCAGCAGAAATTTTCAGATATAGACGAGATGGGCCCCAGTGATATTCCACTGCAATATATAGAAGGGAGAAAGAAAGAGGCCTCCGCGGTGAATGAAAATTTAGTTAAGGGGTATATAGAATTTACAGATAATCCAAAGCAACACATAGATGAGAAAAAGAAGGCTGCCTCCACAGAGAACGATGTTGTAGCGAGGAGAATAAAAATCAATGTAGAAGCAATAACTGCTGAAAGTTTGTTGCCCGAATACCTTCGCGAGAAACGAGCCCAGGTGATACATGATATGGCAGAGCAATATTCAGCGGTTCCCAATGGTCTTCCTACTCTCTTGCTTGCGCTCATAGAACTATCAAACGTGCCAACAACTGTTCATCCGATACAACAAGAGTATCGCGAGTATGTGGCGGATGTTGCCTGTGTCGCCTTACGGAATGTAGAGATGGGAATACCCGATCGTGACAATTATGGAGTGGCGGATTTTCGAAGTGCGCTTGCGGAATTTAAAAAAATCTACCAGATGTTGGACTCGCGACATTTATTCGACGAAAGTCCAATTTCCGATCGATTATCGAAAAATAAACTTGCCGCTGCGTTTGAATACGCAGAATTTGCTGATGATTTTTTTACTGTCGTATTTGGGAATTCCGAAAATGTCGATTCGGTTTTTCAGTCAATTGGTTCGCTTTTTGGCTCAGTTGCCCAAGACAGGGAAGAACATGTGGCTGATTTATTTATTTTTGCGAGTTTGAAATTTCGACAGCGTGTCTTAGAAGGTGAACTAAAGTCCAGAATAATTGCCATCGGCCATGCTCCGGATATGTCCATAGATGAAAAGCAACAAGCATTTACTCGTATACGAGAAATTACCAATAGGCTTCATACATATAAAGTCGGACAGGAAGATGTTATCGTAGACGTAACCACGAACCAATCTCACAAAGTCGGAGAAGTATATCTTTTATTAGATGATGAACATTACCAGCGGGTAATAAAGTCACTTGACGCTCCGTCTGCTACCGCCACATAAGCGAAAACCGGCAATGGGTTGAGGTCGTTATTTGCATTCATAATATAATTATAGGATAATGCGCCAATGCCCCTAGAAACAGCAATTTGCCCGTCACCACCGGACGTTTTACTTACGCATCACTACCTTGCTCTCTCCGACGCCGAGGGCAAAATAGCCTGCGTACGTGCTCTTGGAGAGTTTTCCCGGACGCTCCAACGGCTCCGTCCGTCTACTCTTAATCTTGAGGATTCAGAAACACTCATTACCACACTTATCTTCATTCGCGACCAAAAAACAGATGCGGCATGGTATTTATACGATGATAGTAACAGAACATGCCTGCGACAATGGGTGCGAGTAAACGAAGCGTGGTTTCACCACCATATCGAAAACGAAATGAGCCAAGGAAGGATAGCACAAGCCCTCGAAGCACTTGAAGCTGTCGAAATCATCGAACACCGACAAAAAATAGCAAAAATCTATAGAAAATACCGTGGACTCATTGGCGCCGGACTGAAATCACCCTACACAGCAAAATGGGCAACACGCTTAAATAATAGGTCATACGCTATTTCCGAAAAGTATGCCTGCGATCCGAGCGGTGAGCTGGTTATCGAAGCCATCGATAACGCTAAAGAAACTCGCCCGCAATCTGTCACGCATGCTTGTGATCTAATCGGGGGAATAAAAAATAACACGCGTACAGAAAAAATTATACATGCAATAGCTCGTCGATTTGGCATCGTACAGGCACAAGAAGATGCCTTTGTCAACGGATGGATGGTAGCCATAGATGTAACAACGAACAGGACAAATGATGCCAATTTGCTTAACCTCCGACGCATGTTCGCACTGGAAAGGGCTATTCCTGGGAGCGTGCGGACATTAAATGAGCGCTTCCATCTTGTCAATTTCGGAAAATATTCCCAGAGCGTGCTTCTCAAACAAATGGAGTCCCTTGCGCATCCTGAAGCCGCGTATGTGCTCGTCTGTACGAATATGAATGATGTATATAACCCGCAAGAAAACTTATGGCTCGATAATGTCTATGACATACTGCCTCCTGAATATTACATACGCGTGATGGAAATAAGTAATGTAGAGCCGGAATTATACGCTTTGTGTAAGGAATTACAAGTGACCTATGGTGATCCTGAATCAATCGTTTTTTCGAGTCACGGTACAGAAGCAAGACTGTACATTACTGAAGAACAATTGTTACCACCACACCGTGTCGAGCAGGTCGTTGATATTTTCACAACTACAAAACATGTTGCGTTCCATGCATGTCTCGCAGGCCAACCGGACGGGCTAGCACAGCGAAGCTCCGAACTCGTGCAAACAACCATTTTTAGCGGAAATGATGCGAGAGACAATATAACCAGTGTGCGTGTTCCGAGAAAAACTATCCACGGCATCCCAAAGCTCCCTTTTGTTCTCTTGTTCTTTGAAGAAGGTGACTCCGACCGAGATTGTGTTTCCCAAACACGTTTTTACCTAAACGGAGAAACCATCCAGGTACTCTAATACGTAAAGTATCGCTCATTCGCTAAATCAACAAAACGGTATCGTAATGAGGCTGCAATCCGGAAATAATTTATTCCAATAATAGATGTTTAATATAATCTAGTGTTCTTTGATAGTCTTTTTGGGCGAGAACAAACTCTTTGTATTTTTCTTTTGATGAGAAGTGATTAAGTATTATTGATGGGTCAGAAAAATTAAATTCCCCATTATCAATAAACGATCTATAAGAAGAATATAAATAATCTTCAGGGTTTTCAGCGACATAGGCAGTAACTGGATTTAAGTGGATGTAGCGGGAAAGGTATAGAAGTTGTTCGTCTGTTTCAACGCGAACTGCTTTAAAATTTCCTCCAAAAACATGACCATAGCTTTTGTATTTGAGACTATAATAATGTGCAAAACTATTGGAAATTCTTTGAATAAACTGTTTTATTCCGTCATCAGCTTCTTGACGAAGTAAAAAATGAAAATGATTTGTCATGATACAAAAGCAAATTACAGTAACGAGTCTTTCGTCATGATTTATTGGAAACCTCTCCCTGTTCGTTCGATAAATGGAAAACCGAACTGGTGGATTTGACTGAACGTAGAATTGTGCTGCTTCGAGGAACATCTCATACTCGCGTTTTCCTTTAAATATCGGAATTCCCTGAACAGAACGATTAAAAATATGATATATTTCCCCGGTAGCTAATAAAGTTTTTCTTAAACTCATTGGTTTTAAAATTACACTATAATTACCGGATCGTCAATAGAAAACGATACCGTATCGTTATTAGTATTATATAGACAGTCAGAATCTCAACATGTCCTTCAAAGAGATGGGATGGAAGCTAGATTATCGGCGACTTCGGGTTTATTTGGAGGAAAAATATCACGTGACCAAGGCCTATTTGTTCATTGGATATATTGAAAAAAATGCAAACTTATACAGATCCTTGCAAGAGAAAGGGTATGTACTGATTTTTAAGCCGACGTTGAAGTACAAAGACGGCACAGTAAAAGGGAATTGTGATGCGGAGCTCGTACTGCAGGCGATGATTGATTATTCAGACTACAATCAGGCCGTAATCGTGACGGGGGATGGCGATTTTCACTGTTTGGTAAGCTACTTACTTGGCAAGAATAAACTGCAGAAATTGCTTATTCCAAATCAGAAGAAATATTCAGCGTTATTAAAGCGGTTCCCCTCGGGTTGTTTGGGTTTTTTGAGTGATTTGAAGAAAAAAGTAGCGTATAAAAAGAAAGAACCCCGTAAGGACGAACCTTAAAGGGCGCTTTCCGTGATAATTCTGTTATAAATATATCATTTTTAGGTTGATTTGTCAAGCTAAAGCAATAGACTGTTACATTGTAAACTGACTTCTCAATTTTCGGGGGATTTTGATTTCTCAGTTTTCGCTTG
>CAZOTW010000052.1:5202-8756 GCA_964582845.1 uncultured Gammaproteobacteria bacterium | reverse complement strand
TGGTCGGTTTGGTTAATGTAAAATCTGAATCTCTCCGCGTATTAGATCCTGGCCTTGGCGCTGGAGTTTTATCTTGTGCTCTGGGTGAAGCTATAGCCAAATGTCCCATCAAGCCGCAACATCTTGACCTTTTAGCCTATGAATTAGACCCAAAGCTTGCTTCTTTAGCAGAATCTTCTCTGCAATATTTAAAGGAATGGATAATGCTGCCCGTTGCAATTGATCTGCTAAGCTATATTTATACGGCGTTGCCCATCTTTTTGTAAGAGAATAAATACAAGAAACAAAATCAATCGCCTCATGATATATTCGAAGTTCTTCAAACCTAAATTTCATTGCTTTTCAAACCAACTTACTAAGTAACCAACTAACTAAGTAACAATTTTAACGTTTTGTAGTTCCTTCGCCGCTTCGGTGGGATCGATGATATTCACATTGAGTCCCGTCCCAAGCTCAAATCCGGCGCGGTGGATAAAGCGCGGAATGATGCGGATAAACCAGTTGGCGCCGTGGGAAATGTAGTAGTTATACATAAAGGGGTCGTCCCGGCGGTCTTTGGGACGAATCTGCGAATCAAGCCAAATATGTTCGACCTTCTGAAGGGCACGTTGGAACACCCCCGCAAGATTGGCAATCCCCTTTTCATCGATATTCCCGTATTTCGCCTCCTCAGGGCTTTTGGGTGCAATCCATACCTCATAGGGCCATTGAGAAAAATCCGGACAGTACGTGACGTAGCGGGCATTTTCTTCAACAATATTGGCAATCGGCTCACGGGAAAGCGAATCCAGGTTGATTTGCTTGGGAACGACGACTAACTGGGAATGCGGGTGTGCTAAACTCGCCCCCGCGTGGTACCCATGGTTACAAAATATGAGTATCTGCCCGTCTTGCTCATGGGCACGATAACGATCCCGATACACGGTAAGAATCCGTGTCACCTGATCCAGTGGAAGCCTGTCCACATCGTCTGTATGGCTCGGGCTATGGATAAAAACCTCATGAGTATCGGTAATCGGGTATTTATTGGGTACGACGCGGACCTGCCATCCCGGAGCGTCTTTTTCTCCGGGACCGAAACGGTAGACTTCCGGAGGCGTTGCCGATTCATTGCCGGGGCAAAAGGGACACTTCGACTCGCTTCGCGGTTCGACTGAGCGCACCGCCGAAGTCTCGCTCAGTGCTGACGCACCCTTTTTGTCTGATGAGTCGGGCTTGCCCGCCATAGTCCCGCTTTGCGGGGCGGAGGCGGGACGTTTGATACGTAACGGCGAGATGACTACCCACCGTTGTGTTTTGACATCTGGAACGTACTTCGCCATAGTTCTTCCTCTCTCTATCTAAAGAAATTTTGATAACAACCGTGCAATTTCCTGTTTCTTTTCCGGTGTCACCGCAACTTCTACCAAGCCTGAAGGATGATTGGCTAAAGCTGGCCCGCCTCGACTCGACGTCTTCGGCGAGGCGGGTTGACCGTAATATACAACAGCTCCTAGAGGCGAGTGCCCGATCGCAAGAAGCGTGAGCAAATCCTCTTCTCCGTTTACAATGATAACGGTCTTGGTATGTGCCTCGGGCTGCAGGTCCTGACCCCACTGATTGACTCGATCAAGCGCATCTTTGGAAAGAAATCCCGGTCCGCTTTTCAAATGGATGATGTTGGCGCCCAACGTAGTGAGTCGATCCGCAAGTTCGTTTGAGGGCTTCCGGTTCACCAGGAAATCCACGATAGATAATGTCGGGACAATGCCCGCATCCAGAAGCGTTTTAGTTGCTACGTCGCCGACTGTCGCGATGACGGCGTTTTTGTTACGCACAAAAGACTCACCAATCGCATGCCCCACAAGTACGGTCCCGAGTGGCTTTTGAAGCTCTGGACGAAGCGCATCCGGCAGGACGAGGTGGCCTTCGCGATCGATCTCCCCGGCTCGGACGCGGCTACTTGATATTGGTTTGGTATCCTCCGCCGGCACCAGAGGCACGTCGATAATACGAAGCTCGGCAAGCCCACGCTCAACGCGCACTTTGTTGATATTAAGGGCGTTCTCGCGGGTTTGACTGGTAACTGCAATCGCGTCAAAGTCGCCTAAAAGAGCGGGACCAAAGATGTTATCGATGGGGACAATCTCCACCTTACTTTCTATCTTTTGCGAACTAAGCCAATCCTCGAGCGTTTTTTTACGGTCTTCATACGGTCGGATGCCTTGCCCGGCTTTGAATCGCTTGATATATGCTTCCGATGTCAGACCAATCGTGACCCGCTCGCCCTGCGCGAATGCCTGCGACAGGATGTACCTGTGGCCTTTGTGGAGCCCGTCAAACGTCCCGCCGACGATAACATGATGGTACATAGATTCATACTACGCGGTTATGAAATCGTGCGCAACAGGAGAGTCTACCACGCGGCGCTGCTCCGTCGACACGCAGTGGCGTTTCTCTCCCCATCTTTCTTCTGTTAGAGCGCGTGGGAAACAGCATGTTGTTGGGACCCGTTCCCCGTAAGCCCTTCGGGCTACGGGGCAAGCGGATTCCTCATTTACCCCGTATAGTGCGAAGCACTTGTACGGGGCTAAATGCGCGTTTGCGATATATGATGACTCTTATGTTTTTCGCGCAAACGCGCAAGTTGTCCACAACATGGTTTCCCACGCGCTCTTCACAAGTCTTTAGTGATATTTCGCGGGTGGCAACTGCGAAGGATTTCCAGCGTTCCCGGAGTCCCGCGCGAATGCCTCCCATATCGTCCAAAACATCCCACAGGGTAGGTATGTGATCAAAAGACATGATAGAAAGTATCCAAGGTTGGTGCGGGACGAGGACATCGCTGGAACACGCAGTTGACAGGACCCGCGAGCGTGGAGTTTGTCCGTGAGTGGTGTGGAGATTTTGAAATGAATCCTACTTCCCCATCCGGTACACCCCGACGAATTCATTATCCAAGGGTTTATTAAACCGGGCTACTTCAGTAAGGGTATCCTGTAAACCCGCATATTGGGGACCACGGGAAACGAAATACCTTGGTGACGCCGCAAGGCTGGGCTGTTGGTCAACCCATGATGTATCTTCGAGGTAATAGGCAGGAATATTATACCGGAACATATACGCATGAACCGCGTCTTCGGGATTGCCGCTATCAAGCCGGGTAAAAACGACGATCGGCCGGCGCGTGTTTTCTGTATGAAGAAACGCTATCGCTTCTTTTACTCCCCACCCCGACGGCCAGCCCACGACATACTGGGAATAGTCCACGCGGGCAGCCCCAAAAGGCGCGAGCAGTCGATAAAACCCAAGTGGCGATACCGCAAGAACCGTACCGAAGAAAATAACGCTACAAGCCACAAGCCCCATGGTATACCGTTTGAAGAACGGCGTTTCTAATACCCAAGCTGATGCCAAAAGGAGTATCGGCACGGTCATAGACAGAAGCCGCGCCGTGACACTCGTCAGGAGAAACGTTTCAAACACGATAGGTCCCAGTATCCAAAGAAGGAGAATTCTCGCGTTTTGGTCCCGCCACAGCCGCACGAAACCCACGATGACCGCAACAACCAGCA
>CAZOTW010000052.1:2152-5192 GCA_964582845.1 uncultured Gammaproteobacteria bacterium | reverse complement strand
ATGATGTGATAAATCTGCGTGGGATACAGAGGCACCAGCAAAGGTGTCCCAAAACCCAAAAACCACTGGACGATGCTTACCCCATTTACCCACCAATGATACACGAGCGGAAGCCCCACGTCAGAAAGTGCGATGAACCGTTTAATCGGTTCGTTTTTTGCCATACTGATTGTCGGGTTGAGGATTATCGGCGCCATAAAAAGCAATAGTATCCCTGTCGCCGCCAAGAGCGGTTTTACGAAATGCCCCCACCGCCGGGTTTTGATTCCGGAAAGAAAAAGGGTAACCAAAACAAGCGGAAGCCCAAGGAATATCGTCGTTTTAAACCACCAACCAATGCCGATAATAAACCCCAGGAGTAAGCCCCGCCAAACCGTAGGTTTTTTCATAAGTTGGATCGTCACATAGAAGCTCCAGATATAGGTCGCGATCACCGGACTTTCCGCAAGGGCAAGCGTGTCAAAGAGGAGAAGAAACGGGCAAAACGCGGCAAAAAGCAAGGGGAGGATATGATCTTTTGGACCAAAAAGCGCCCTTGTCGATGCCAACAAACCAAAAAACGTTGCTACCGACCAGCCGATACTGATCAGCCGCATCGAAATAATAGGGTCAAAAGGAAGAAGCTGTATAATACCAAAGAAAATCGTTACGCCGGGTTGTTTGCCGTCTATGGTAAACTGTGCCCATTCCCCGGGATGCAACAGAAACGCCAGCCCCCATTTCATGTACGTCGATTCATCATTAAATATCGGCATCCGGAAGGCTAAAAGAAGTCGAAGGACGACAAAAAGAAGAAACACCAGCCACAGTTTCCGATCCATATCCTCCCATACTACGATACCAGACGAGATATCTCAATTGATGAAATACCCCTAAATAAGTACGTGGAGTTAGCTTCATGCGCGAACTGGCAATGTCAGCGTGGTGACAGCAAGTTTCTCGGGATTACCATAGTCATCAAATGTTTGCTCGTTGGAAGGCGCCAACCAGCCATGCATTTCTCCAATGCGAATTCCCTCGGCAATTGTCTTATGCCCCCACATAGCCATTCCCGTACTTATTTGTTGTACGCTCGGCGTTTCGTACCTGGATTTTCCTTTTTGGAAAGCGTCAAAATCATCGGGGTACGGACGAATATTGTGTTTATTTACGATCTCCAGTTTTCCATCCGTCACCCGAACAGCGAGCGATACAAATAATCCCGATATATCAGGCTGTAATATTTTTTGATCAATCATCTCATCGAGGATCTTCTGAATATTTTCTTTGAGGTTTCGACCATATGAGGCGGCAACCGAAGTCGAATAGACTGTTTGTAGCTCTTCGCTCAATCCTCTATCGTCTATCGTAATGTTTACCGTAATCCCCCTGTAATGGTTGTCGGGCGCAAGACCTCGAATCTCTTTTGCTATCGCCTCAAAAACACTCCGAGCGGCCAAAGGTTCTACACTCGTTGTCAACATCTTCTTATTATTCTCGTACAATGTAGGAATGTTCTCTATAGCATTATTGATAAATGATAATGCTTCATCGGGAGAAATAGCGTCTTGAAGTTGCGCATCACAATATCCATACATCGCGGCTGGCTTGGTAAAGTAATCATGTACTATTGGGACCGTTATTGCATGAAAAAAATTAGTATCGACATCAGAGCGAAAAAGCCGCCCCGGGCCGAATGGTTTTGATGTTTTAGGTAATCCAAAAGTATCACGAGCGCCATCAATGAGAGAAATTAATTCTTGTACCATTACGCTGCCCGCCACATCAATCTCGTGTCGCATTTGAGATAGTTCTCCAGTATAAATCTTATGAGAGGTAAGATAGTCTACTTCGTGTTGGGCAATATCAGCGACCGCATGCACGTGGGATACTCTATCCATCAAGATAATCGCGGTCATATACCGCTGCATATTAAGAATGAGTGCTACATCACTTTTAATCTTCTTAAGAATTTCCTCGTCAGGGCTTTGTGACAGGGACGTAAGTGTACTACTCCATTGATCTATCATCCCGCAAGCCCCCAAAAAGGCATTAATTCGATCCTGCGATGCTTTACCGAGGTCATAGCCTTCAGCTATACGAATAGGAGCAAACGGATCAATCGAAGTTGGTGCACTTTCTTCAAAACGAGTTTCAACCATACATAACTCCTCGTGCCCAGATAATAGTTACCCAACTATCCCCTTCCAATCCTCCCAAAATCGGGCGACGCCGGCGTCGGTGAGGTCATGATGGAGGTCGTATTGGGTCCATTCTTTATCAAGTGTCAACTCCCGGTACGGGATTTCCGCCAGTCCCGGCGTATCGTAGATAAAATCAGCTTTCGGCACGGTATACCCTGCATCCGCCCATTCTTTGAAGATCTTAAAAGGGATGGTTACGACGGGGCTTTTGATAAATAATGCATACAAAAGGTGTTTGATAGTTCGGACGCTGGCTGTAAGCACTTTTACATGTCCCCCTCCCACCGCGCGGTACATCGCAAGCTCATTGGCTACCACGTCCATCCCCTTTTCTCCCTTATCATCGAGCCTACCGACAAAGGGAGAAATAAATACGTCGTAGTTATGCGTCTTGGTGGCCACATAGACGGCAGCCGCCTGCTCCTGGGAAAAGTTAAGGGTCATGTTGACCGGGCCTTCTTCGCAAAACTCCTCCGCAGCCGCTAGCCCAACGTTGGTAATGGGAAACTTGATAACTCCATTGGGAATCCAACGGATGCGGTCACGCGCCTGCGAAAGCATTTCCTTCTTGGTGAGTGTCGCCGGGTCACCGATGACCTGGATAGATATCTTACCATTCGGAATAATAGCGCTCATTTCTTCTACGGTCTTACGATAATACGCAGTTGCCTCTTTCGGCGACAAGCGAGAAGTGATAGGTGATACGTTTTTGTTTTTACTTATCACTTTTTGCTTATCACTTATCGCTCTTTTGGCAATTAAACTCGGGTTCGTCGTCTGGCCGTCTAAGCCGTGGTACCCTGCCTTTTTCAGCATGGCATCTGCCTGACGCGTCTCTGCCGGATCGCCGCCGTCAA
>CAZOTW010000052.1:0-2142 GCA_964582845.1 uncultured Gammaproteobacteria bacterium | reverse complement strand
GCCTGCTTCCCGCGGCTAGCTTCAATAAATCTTTTTTTCGCCGCCGTCAATATAAATGTTGGATGGAAAATTCATAGACCTCCCCTTCACGCTGCTGTCGCTCGCGCGGGAGTGCGCTACGCAGAAACGTTTTTGACTCTTTTTATAATAGCATCTGCATCTATTTCTTCATATGCCAAAAGCTCTGCCGGCCGACCAGATCGAGGCGTCTTGCGGACCGCAAGATGACATAGTTTGATATGTTGATTCCCGGAATAAGTAGATAAAACTGATGCAACTGCCTCACCTAGTCCCCCCTCAGGGTAGTGATCTTCAACAACAATGATTGTCTTCGTTTCTTCGGCTGCGGCGAGCAAAGTCTTTTCGTCAATTGGCTTCACCGAATAATAGTCAATCACACGGATAGCAATCTTCTCCTTGGCTAGCTCCTGTTGCGCCTTAAGGGCTTCGTAGAGGGTGATACCTGCGGCAACCACAGTCGCAGTTTCGTGGATCGCGGATCGTGGATCGCCTGATGTTTTACCATGAACGGTCAACGATGAACGATGAACTTTCGAGCCCCCAATCGGAAACGTATCTTTTTCGCTATAGAGAATCGGCGTCTCCGGCCTGGTCGTACGGATGTAGACGATACCGCCTTTTTTCAACGCCTCTTCAGTGAGTTGCTCTGCCGCATACGCGTCAGCGGGATACAAAACAGTAGACCCATGCACAACCCGAAATAAAGCAAGATCTTCAAGCCCCATCTGCGATGGCCCATCTTCACCTATGGAAATACCAGCGTGTGAACCATTCATCATGATGTTCGCGCCGGAGAAAGCAGCCATACGGACTTGATCGGCAGCACGGGTGAGAAAACAGGCAAAAGAAGATACCACAGGGTGAAATCCGCGCGCGGAAAGTCCCACGGCCACCCCCACCATATTTTGCTCAGCAATAAACAATTCCACGAATCTGTCCGGGCATTCATGAGCAAAAAATTCCGTATAGGTAGAATTTTTCACATCTCCGTCAAGGACCACCATGTGTCTCACGTACGGCCCAATCCGCTTCAGTGCATTCCCAAAGGCTTTCCGCGTCGCCACGGGTTTGTCGGATGGATAACTCGGAGGGTGAAGCGTGAAGGGTGAAGCGTGAAGTTGAAATATAGCTTCCTTTCCCCTTTCCCCTTTCCCCTTATTTAGCGGTTTTGCAACAGTACCACGCATCGTGGTGTCTACTTCTCCCAACTGACCAAGCGCCTTGGGAAGCTCATCTTTTGACAACGGTTTCCCGTGCCAACCCAATGCATCTTCCAAAAACGACACGCCTTTGCCTTTAACTGTTTTTGCCAGGATGACAACCGGCTTGTCTTCATGTTTTAACGCCTCAGCAAATGCGCCATCCACCTGAGCCAGATTATTTCCATCAACAATCATGACCACGCCCCATCCGAATGCTTCAAAGCGTTTTTTGTAAACTGCTATATCATGGCCATACATCGTCGGATCCGATTGACCCAAACGGTTCACGTCGACCACGAGGACCAAATTGTTGACCTTGGCAAAACTTGCAGCAGCTGCTGCTTCCCACACTGACCCTTCGGCAAGTTCTCCGTCGCCCATCAGGACAAAAACACGGGGGGCGTTCATCGTTGATCGTTGATCGCCAGATGTCTTACCATGAACCATGAACGATGAACGATGAACTAATCTCATCGCCAATGCCTCCCCCAAACCAATCGACAATCCTTGCCCGAGCGATCCGGTCGCCGCCTCGGTATAGGGAAATCGCCTGGTCGGGTGACCTTCAAGGACACTATCAAATGTGCGGTATCCACTCAAATCTTTTTCGGAAAGCACGCCGGCAGCTGCATAGAGTGCATAATACAACGGTGTCGCGTGCCCTTTACTGAAAATCACGCGATCATTGCCGGGGTCTTTTGGATTTTCCATGTCGTAGCGGAGGTATTTGAAAAATAACGTCGCCATGAGTTCTACTGCTGAAAGCGACGAACTGGGATGACCGGATCCCGCTTGCGTGGTGATAGTGAGGATGTCCGAGCGTATGCGGCGGCAGAGTTTTTGAAGTAACGCACTATCCATGACCCCTATAATATCGTATCCCGCTTCGCTTTGTCCAGTGCCTCCTATACGCTTTTCA
>CAZOTW010000051.1:5606-8872 GCA_964582845.1 uncultured Gammaproteobacteria bacterium | reverse complement strand
CCCCCGCCGTGACTGTTGCCGCTTTCCCTTGATGTATATTATTCAAAAGAGAAAATCCCTTGTTCGCTTTTACAAATTCTGTCAAAAGATCCTTCGTGCTGTCACTCGATCCATCGTTTACAACGATAACTTCCCACAAATAGGACTGACGCTCGAGATACCTAGATACTTTATCCAAAGCGCCCAGACGGATATTCGTTTCTTCATTATACGCAGGTATGACAACGGATAAGTATGGTTGAGATTTCATTTGTTACCCCCCGCATAGTGAACGAGTTTATATATTTTCACAAATGGCGCATCCCATACGCCAACGATCTCAGCTCTGCCAAAACCTGCCACCTCCCAGAGCGAGTTCCCCAGCGGTTGACAATCCATCATCTCACATATGACGATTAGCTGATCGGTAACCGTCTTTCGCTCGGGATCACTATCGACGGGTTCAATAGTAACCGGAGCTCGACCCCAAATTTCAAAAAAGTACCGGTACGCATGGTCGGAATTCCCTGCAGCAATGAGAGCAAAATTAAACGGCTTCCCGTCTGTTTTATCCACTGCGACTTGCGCAATATGTTCTATCTGGGCAAGTTGATTATTTGGCGGATATACAAACGGTCTCCCTTGCCAATTAAAATATAAAAGACCGACACATGCCGCTCCGGCAATCCATTTTCCTAATCGAATTTTGGCAACTTGAGAAAAAATAATACCGATGAGCAGGAAGGGAACCGGGAAAATAATCCCCAGATAATAATCATATATAGGCTTCCGATAAAACCCAAATAACACGAGAGGAATGGTAAACCAAAGAAAGAGCAGTACGTATGCGCTATGGATTTCGGGCACGAAATGAATCTCTTTTACTCGAATCGTCGACTTTTTATACAGAGCGAAAACTCGTATGATAAGTCGATTAAATACGACGTAGCATAATGCTCCCAATGTCACATAGATACTTGTCCTGGTAAGAGCAATGAGCATCGAAACATACAACTTGGAATAATTGTTCCAAAGCTCCTGCGGGGGCATGCGGAAGATAAGTCTGCCGAATAGTCGAAAAACGACGTTGCCTAGGGTAGAGAAAAAATTACTCGTTACGTACCCCGTATCTTTCCCGGCTAACACAAATTGAATAATTGATATCGTATTGGGAAACCCGTGACGCACTTCGAAGGCTAAAAACGGTGAAACCCCTAAAACAAATCCCACCAACGATAACAGGATGATTTTCACGAGTCTCGCCCTTCGTCTGTTAATAAAATACCAAACGCCAACAAGGGGAAATAAAAAGAGAAAGAGATAATGGAGTTGAATCCCAATTCCTAAAATAATACCTATCCACAGGGCATCACGGTCGCGATGCATGGTAACCATGTGCCAAAGGTTGTAAATAAGAAGAATGGAGAAGAATGGAACCACATTGGGATTCCAGGATGATCGAGAGTATGCGATAACAAGCGGTGAAAGCGCATAGAGACTCGCTGCAAAAAGTCCTGTCCACGAGTCAAAAAATTTTTTACCGACCAAGTAGACCATATATACCGTTGCTATCCCAAACAGGCCGACCATAATCGCTGGTCCTACGGGATTAAGGCGCCACAGCCATAAAAACGGCAGCATGAAGTAATAGTAAATAGGACCCAAAAAAAAGCCTCCCACTGACGCAGTCGGGCCTAAGAGAGTAAATTTATGATCCACGAGCATTCGCTTCACGATGAGCACGTCTCTTCCTTCATCACCAAGAAAAGTCATATACCCGGCTATATTATGAAGTCGCTCGTAGCCTGCAAGAAGCAAAATAATGACAAGCGGCACTATCCACCAATTTTTTATGACATACTGCCTCGCGCTCTTTACTAAAAACATATTATTTTTTCTTCCAAATTAGGTGGGAATACATGGTGTAGTTCCACACGAGTCCAATACCCACGCCAATGATATAAAAGAATCGGTATGATTCTCGCCCGTAGATTTGAGTCCCGATAAATATCGTCCCAGCTTGAATGAGTATCGCACCAACCGATGTTCCGTTAAACGTCAAAAATTTCCTGAAACGCCGTGATTTTTCGATTTTTCGTTCATTGAACGTCCATGCATTATTCAAAATAAAGTTAGAAATAATCGCTAATTCTGCTCCAACCACACTCCCGACGGTAGGATCAAATCCTATATGCACAGCAACCTCAAGGACGATCGTATTAATAATAAATCCTATCGTACCGACAACTAAAAACTTACCGAAGCTGTGCGAAAATAATCGCTTTGCCCGCTGGGTGAGCACATACGCAAACACATTTCTTATGTATTGGGCTGGTGCAATTTTCGACCGTCCAAATCGTCGATCGGTAAAATGAATCGGAACTTCAGCGACCTTCGCTCCTTTTTTTATCGCTTTATGGAGAAAGGCAATCTGAAACACATACCCGCTGTATCCTTGTATTTCATCCCGGATCCGCTCATAGTATGTCTTTTGAAACATACGATATCCCCCAGTCCAATCATGTACCCTCGGATATCCCAATCCAAAACGCACCACTCCATTCCCTATCACACTAAAAATTTTCCGATGGAGGCCCCAATTATCCGGTATTGATCCGCCTGGAATATATCGGCTTCCGACTACAAAATCGGCTCCTTTTTCGATTTTATCGAGAAATTGAGGAATAACGTTTGGATCATGTGATAAATCCGCATCCATCTGCAAAAGGATCTGTGCTCCCAATGTTTCGACGGCATACGTCATACCCCGAAGGAGCGCTTTCCCTAGTCCTTCTTTTTCCCCTGTAAGGATATTGACGTCGTCGTATTTCTTTTGGTATTGCTCAACAAGATTTTTCGTACCGTCCGGTGAATTATCGTCTACAACCAAATACACCACGTTGTAGGTCTTTATTCTTTTAAATACCTCACGCAGTGCCGTAAGCAATGTGATGATATTTTCCCGCTCGTTGTATGTGGGAAGGATAACGGCCAATTTCATAGAAGACATCTACGTTAGACCCGATCGCGCCAATAATTGAGGAGATCTTCCATCGTTTTTTCAAATGGAATTTCAGCCTTCCAGCCGGTTTTTGCGACAAATTTACTATTATCTCCCAAAAGAACGGGCACGTCTGACGGACGCATACGCGCCGGATCTGGTTGAATTTCTACCTTCGCTTTGGAAAATGACAACAAGAGTTTTAACATGTCTCCGATCTTTACGGTGCGGCCGGCGCAAATATTGTAGACATCACCCGGATCGCAAGACTCAACCGCCATAAGGT
>CAZOTW010000051.1:0-5592 GCA_964582845.1 uncultured Gammaproteobacteria bacterium | reverse complement strand
ACATCGGTATAATCACGGCTCGCCTCAAGGTTTCCGACATGAATAACCGGTGGCTGTTTCCCCTTTTCTATCAAAGCGATCTGTTTGGCAAACGTTGATTCCGCAAACGTGTCCCCCCTGCGGGGGCCAGTATGATTAAATCCACGCGTTCGAACAATACGCACTTTATACGACTGGTAGTATTGATATCCCAGGTAATCCATCGCAAGTTTGGATACAGCATATGGGCTTAAAGGACGAAGCGGATTAGTTTCCTTAATGGGAATTTCATCCGGGTGAACAAGTCCATATTCTTCCGAAGAACACGCTATCTGGATGACTGGGTCGATTCCTGCCATACGGACGGCTTCAAACAAATTTGCCGATCCAACCACATTGACTTCCAACGTCACCGACGGAGATGCCCACGAAGTAGGAACAAACGACTGTGCTGCAAGGTGAAAGATATATTGCGGCTTCACCCGCGATATCGCACCGTAGAGACTATGCGTATCCAAAACATCAGCATCTTCAAGGTGCAATTTATTAATAATGGATTCTATATGGTCAGTCTTACTCCTGGAACGCAGAAATCCATATACTTCGTATCCTTTCGAGAGCATGAGCTCAGCTAAGTGGCTCCCCACGAATCCTGCTATTCCGGTGATAAATACTTTTTTAACTGCCATACATCCTCCTCCTATGTAATCATTATATATAGTGTAACACCTTTGTTGGTACTAGAACCTATCTCATATATCGTCACTCTGGCTTGTCCAGAGTCCGTAAATCCTGTTTCGGATTCTGGACGCGCCTTCGGCTTGCCAGAATGACGTAACTCTCGTAATTATGAGATGACTTCTACATTCTTCCAATACCATAATAGATAAAGCCCAGGTGTTTCACGAAACTTGGCTCATAGATATTACGACCATCGAAAAGCACTGATGATTTCAAAGCCTTGGCAAGCCGCACTAAATCAAGCTGTCTAAATTCATTCCATTCTGTTAGTATTGCCACAGCATCCGCTCCCTGAACCGCCTCATAGGCACTCCCAGCATATACAATACCCTTTGGCAAGACCTTTTTTCCATTTTCCATTGCGACGGGGTCGTATGCGCTAATAGATGCTCCCTTTTTCATGAGCTCCCCGATGATATGGATCGACGGTGCCTCCCGCATATCATCCGTATCTGGTTTAAACGACAAACCAAGTATTGCAATCGTCTTTTTTTCTAATTTTCCTCCAAAATGCGTGACAATTTTGTTTACGAAACGCTGTGCCGCTTCCTTGTTCACCTCATCAACAGCTTTCAGAAGGCTAAAATTGTACCCGTGCTGATTGGCAATTGCGATAAGCGCTTTTACATCTTTGGGGAAGCAACTCCCTCCGTACCCAATGCCGGGATATAAAAAGCTACGGCCAAGTCGCCTGTCTAGCCCGACACCTTGCAAAACTCGCTCGGCGTCAGCGCCGACTTTTTCTGAAAGAAACGCGATTGCGTTGGCAAACGAAATCTTTGTCGAAAGAAGAGAATTTGAGGCATATTTTATGAGTTCTGCCGTCTCCACATTGCAAAGCACCTTCTCGCCACCGATAGGTTTATGCAGCTCAAGAAGTAGCCCTTGGGCTCGATCAGACGTTGTACCGATAACTACGCGATCCGGATGCAATGTGTCGTTAATCGCACTTCCTTCACGTAAAAATTCTGGAACCGAGGCAATAGAAAATGAAGCGCCTCCCGATTTATGCTCAGTCAATATCTGGAAAATCTTTTGATTCGTTCCCGGCGGAACCGTGCTTTTCGTAACAACGACTTTATATCCGATAAGCGACTTTGCTATACTCTGGGTTGCCTCAAATACGTTTGTTAAGTCCGCTTCACCATTTTCCTTTGGCGGCGTACCAACACAGATAAAAACTATCTCGGACGGCGCCACTGCTTCTTTATAATCGAGTGTGAACAGTAACCTTGCCGCTTCCACATTTCGCTTTACCAGTTCTGATAAACCAGGCTCATAAAAAGGTGCAATACCTTTTTTCAGCTTTTCTATTTTTTCTTTCGTGCGGCCGACTACCCATACCGTATTCCCCAAATCCGCAAATACTGCGGCGGTAACCAGACCCACGTATCCATGACCAATAAATGTAATTATCATTGCAGTACCGTGCTATTTTGACAGTTGAAGCTTCATTGTAGCGAGTCCTTCATCAAATGTCGACATGTGGACTCCTAACGAACTAATTTTATCATTTCCGAGCACGCTATGGAATGGCCTCGGTGCGCGCCCCAAATAATACTGGGCACATGTTGTTTTTTGAATGTTACGTGCATCCAGTTGAAAGGCTGTGGCTATTTTCTGCGCCGCCCGATAGGGAGAAATCGCTTCACTGCCCACGACATGATATATTCCTCTCGCGTTCCTCTCGACCAATACCTGGATAGCATGAGCGATGTCATCAATAAATGTCGGCACAAATAGCTGGTCACCTGGTGCGGCAATTGATTCACCCGATTTGAGGCGAGCAATTATTTTATGTACAAAATCCGGTCTCACTTTATCTGACGCGCGATAGGGGTATGCAATCCGAATAACGAGACCGTTGTCAAGCGACGTCACGCGCTTTTCTCCTTCATATTTCGTTACCGCATACCAACCCTGGGGCTTGGGAATATCGTCTTCGTTGTATACATCCTTTTTTCCATCAAATACAAAATCTGTAGAAATATAGAGCAATCGCTTTTTGGTCCTCCGGCATGCATCGACAATATACTGCGTTGCCCCAACGTTCACGAGCCAAACGCTACCTTTTTCCCCTAAATTTCGTTCTTTTTCCGCTCCGTCGACGTCTGTTTTGGCTGCAAAATGAAAAACCCACGGGCTGTCGGAACGGTCAAAATAGGCATCAACGGTTTCTTTTTGGGTAATATCAACTCCCGTTTCCAGGCTTAAATTTTCAAATGAATACGAAGGAGACAGGAGCTCAACGACTCGCGATCCCACTAAACCCGATAATCCTGTACCGATTATCTTCATTGCTTACATATTACCAGAAGAAGGGAGTAAAGTAGAAATGAGAGATTGTCCTTGTTTTGGCGTTTGACCAATTAGTTGGAAATATCGACGACAAAATTGGAACGTAGAAAGCGAGATAAATTATTTCCCAAGGTTATCTTTTATAGTATTAGCAATATAGTCTGCAGCTGCGTCCATCAATTCTTCTGGAGTCGGAGTTTTAGGAAGCGGGGCATCTGAAGGGTATACGATAACTCCATCAATTAACTTACCCCAGTTTATTTCTACTATACCCACGTAGCCTCCCCAAAAACCTCCACCCACGAGTACGAGAAATTCTGCTAACTCTTCGTCAGACATGTTACCAAGCTTGAATTCTTGCAAAGTATTGAATAAGTATCTTTGTATAGCAAATGGAGTTTCAGAAATATTGTCCAGAGCAAACCGTTCAGGAATTCCTGTTGCATCTACAACTTGTCGAAAATGCCCCCATTCCTTGCCAAATCCTCTTGGCATTATAAATTGTGGCATGGAATAAACTTTACCAGGAAACCTCTCTCGTAGCCCATAAGCAGCCATTTGGATGCTGGTGTCACTTAAGTGGGCATAAGCTAGGCTGTATACATCTACAAATGGACGGGCACCTATGTGCTGTCGTTCTTCTTGATTTTTGTCCCCCGGCCAATAAAGAGAAGAAAGAAGCGGACTAAAATAGATACCGTTTGCCTCAGGATACTGTTCTAAATAAGCTCCTATTCTGTTAACCGCCTCTTGGTTGGATTCACTCCATGAATCTCCTCCCTCAACATATAAGATATCTAGTTCCCATTTTCTTGCAGCGGCAATGACACCATCCCACTCTCGATTCTCTTTGAAAAGTGCTTTGTATTGTTCAGGATATTTTCTTTGTGCTTCCTCATGCGGCATTTCTACGGTACCAAGACCGCTTACCTCAATAGCCACTAAACCCTCTCTGTCTTCTTTGTACACTCTTATTGGGTCGTCGGGATTTCTCACATGAATTGCTACAAAACCAATTCCTAGTCTTCTACTTTGTTCAATAACTTCAAGCGGAAGCCTATCCTGCGGAGGATGCTGCACCATTCCAATAATTGCTAAACGAGTACCTGAAGAAAATTTAGCTTCCAATAGCCTGAGCGGCTCGACGCTTCTTGTTACGATCTCAGCAGCATATATGAGAGCCTGTTCAGAGGTTAAGTCTCTTGTACTAGGAATAATTTCATTAGTGAGTTTGTTAATAGTGTCTTCTTCCCATCGTTCGTACTCCTCAGCCTCATCTACCGTCATGAATATTCGTGCGTCTACCTCGTCTTGACTTCTAATCTCTGAGCCTTCCTCTTCGGCGTCAAACACGCGAAGGCTTTCGCTACTGTATGGCCTTCCTTCGGTATCTACCTTCAGCTCTTGTCCAAAGGCGTTAGTGCTATATGGGCTCAGATATCTGGCTCCAGCGAAACTCCATTCCCAATTTTGTCTTCTCGTAATAACTCCTGCTATATCTTCCCAGAAGATCTTAATTCTCAGCCTTACTGCTTCAGCCTCATCATTTTGTGGCCAACCAAAGACTCTATTTGCCTTTCTTCCTTCGCCGTGTAGCCTGGTGAGAATTGCATTCATCTCCTCATCAGGAACTAAGATTCCGTCTTCCAACACATAAAAAGTTGTATCAAACATTTCACCCACAACATCATGTTGACTTTGCCAGTCGCACGGTAAATGAGCATCTACTTTTACGGCTCTTGTACCATTGTGTTCTACTGGCTCACAGCTTAGTTGACTATGAATGAGTACACTTTGTTCTATCGGTTTAACAAAAGTCGTGTTTTCTTCTTCATCGCTGACTAGGCGTGAAGTGACATATTTATGTTGCTCAAAACGAACTCTTCTGCTAGGAGCTTGACTTATCATATGATTCAAAACTGCAAATGCTCTATTTCTACATCCCATATCTCTAATTCTATTCCATACGCCCCAACCGCCAGAGTACACGGGTATATCAGGACTAGCCGGCTGCATATGAGATGTTAAGATCTGATAGTATTCAGGAAATTTCTCTTGAACTTCTCTTAGTAATTGGTCATTACGAGACGGATCGACAAGCTCTCGCGAAATAGCCGTCCTTGTGGTCCTTTGCACGGCGAGTTGAGGGTTTTGTTCTTCTAAGCTGGGTGCTACTAAAACCAATTCACATTCAAAATCTAACCCTTTCTCAGGATCTCTCTTGTCCCGAAGCATGTAAAGTGGCAGATGTGGTGCGACTAGCTTTAAAAGATCATCGGGATGACCCCGATCTGGAGGCAGAGGTATTGGTGTTGCAAATTCCCGCTCTACGGCAGGAAGTAAGTAGTCATCTATTCGGGCTTCACGCTTCTTACGATCCGATAGTTGCGGTCTATTAAATTCATCTTTAGGCTGCGGATGCGGATGACCTGTTTCTTCTGGATTCTCTAATTGCATTGTTTAATCGTGACTACTTGGCATATTGCTTTCGATAATAATCTTGATACTCCCCACTTTTAATTCTCCTCCACCACGATTCGTTTTCTTTATACCAACGGATGGTTTGGATAAGCC
>CAZOTW010000050.1:0-9173 GCA_964582845.1 uncultured Gammaproteobacteria bacterium | reverse complement strand
TGGGGCCGTGCTTCGCGAAGCTGCACAGACGGTATACGGTCAAGTAGTACAAAACGCAGATACCATAAAACCCACAATCGAGGAGCGCGTCGCCATGGGCAAAACGTTTGAATACGCCCAGGTGCAACCGGATCGAGCACGGGAAGGAATGCATGGGGAGCACAAGAAAAATATTGAGACAGAAAAACAAGTAGCGAAAGACATAACAAGCCAAGCTGCTGAAGGAAAACTCGGCGTTACGGATGTTGAAGCGGCACTGCGAACCGTTTTACCTCCGGAGCATGTTGATGTACCCACCGCCACTACGCGAATTAACGAAGCGCTTACTGGCGAGCGCCTTGCGGGTCACGAAAGCCAGGTTGCCTGGGTACGGGGACTTGCCGGAAACATAAAAGAGAATAGTCAAGCCGCATCAATGCTTACCGATGTAGCAGAAGCGGCAAAGATGAACCCGGAGCTTCTGGATGACCCGGCGTATTTGTATATGAAAGCCGCAGGGTTGCCTCTTGATGATTTTGATCCGGTTCTTGCTGGGGAGCTTCGTACCGTGAAAGATGGGTTTTACAAGCGCATCCAAGAACTTCGCCATAGATCCTCCGAGCCTCAAGGTTTTGATAAGCTGGATGATTTAGAAAAGATTATGGTGCAAACGCTTTATCCCGAGCAGCGCATGGGTATGGCGACACCACCAGGAGGAGGACCAGATGTTGTATGGGATCCGGCTGTAGAGCATATGCCTGGATCTGGTGATCCTGGATACGATCCTGCAATGAAACCACAATATGACGCTCTCACGCAAGAGTTAGGGGAATTTAATATCAATATTGCTACCTTGCATGGTCGAGCTCTTGACAGAGCTATTGTTGAAATGCGCAACAGGATAACCCAGGATTATATTACGTTAACGGGTTATATCCCTGATTTCTGGACAAGGTTGTCAGATGAATTCAATAGAATTCTCGATGAGGAAGGAAAACACGGCAGAGGGTGGAGCAGTTTTGTTGTATCCGAAGAGATACAAGATCGATATTGTCTTAATCCATTCTTACAGGTGCGCAAGACCCAGGATAGGCTCAACAGAGAGACGAGGTTGTTGGATAATAGATTCAGTCAAGCCGTTGAGCACCAACTGCAATTTCATATTGGCTTTCTCGAGAGCGATGATTTTGTAACAAGATTTAAAGATTACTATAAAGACAGTAATCATTGGGGTGATATCGAAAAAGCAACCGGGTTTAAGATAGATCCGTCTGTAGCGGGTCATGGGGTGGAGGATCACCCTTTTTATAAAAGGATTACTGACCCTGTCGAATATGCCAAGTTCAGGCAAGAGCTTGTAGATCGATTATCCTATACAGATATCATGCAAAAGGCATACGTGTCGTATCAGCTTGGTTCAGAGCTTGATAAGATGGCAGCCGCCTACGCCGGATTTAGCGAGCCTGGGATTTTACAGATACTTAATGACAGAGGAGGGTTTAACTCCGACGTCTTTCATATGTTGGATACCCTAGGGGAGGACGTTTTTTATGGACCGGACGGTAATCCAGTTATCGTGAGCGGACCGGTTTTGGAATCATTGCTCGATGAGGCAACCGAACGACTTTCTAGTGATGGATTAAGACCTGTCTACGAGAGAAAAGTGCAGGGAGCGTATGGGACAGATTATCATTTGACGCGGGAAGAGATACGAAATGCTGTTGAGGAACAATATATGCTTATCAGTGTCACTAGTAGGCGAGCCCAGTTTATCCGTCGGGGTCTTATTCCTCATGAGGCGCATGGGCAAGGTTTTAACCCTAGCCAGTTCGCGGGAGAACCGGCAGAGACAAAAGTTCTGGTAGCGCAAGAGCCCATTCGAAACATGGTTCTTCGTTGGTTGTTGGATGATCCAGTAGAGCGAGGAACTATTGAACAATTGGTGCGGCCAGAGGTAGAGCGCCTGCGTATTGATATAAAACTGAAAGAAATTGTTGACGCCCGTTTTGCTCAAGGGAAAACGGCATATGAAGATTACTGCCGATGGGCATTTTGGATAACCGAAAATCCTCCGGGCTCTGTAGATTATAACAAGGATCTTTATGAGGCTGCTGAACGCAGTAATTTAGCTTGGCTTAGCTATGATGAACGTGGCAATAAGCTTGCACATCCACCGCAACATATTACAGATGTGACAAAAGAACATTTGCTCCGGTGGCTTACCATTCGTGAGGGTCTGCCGCTTGCGGACCGCAATCTTTCAGGGGCATATGATTATTTTGGTGCAGGCTGGAATGTTAACGAACAGCTTGCGATTTACGATAATTTATTTGTAGATGCGCACGGTAACCCGGTTCCAGCTGTCAAGGCCATCGGACTCCATGAGCGAATGAGCAAGGAAGTTGGTAAAATTTTTGATGCGACTATAGAAAACCCTGAAGCGCTGGACGTGGTAATACACGGAAAGCACGAAGGGGGCATCGACAGGGTTGGCCTCATAGAGAGAAACGACGCGAATCCAAAAGAAGAGGGGCAGTTTGTTGTGATGGCACGATATTCGCCAATCCATATTTTTCGGGCGCTACAGGACCATAGAAGCGAATTAGCTGAAAATTTTTTCCACCAGCGACTGACTGCAGCAGATCTTAATATATTTAGCGAGGATACTACAGCTCCTTTTCCAAATGCAGTTATCGAGCCCACTTCGAGTCGGCCGGATTTGTTCATGAAGCGCTACAACTTGCGCCATCAGCTTATCAACAAGCAGCTTGCGGATCGCTATAAAGGATTACCGGATGATGACCCGTTGAAGTATAGGGGGCTTGATCCAATAGATTGGTCAAAAAATACAATGCAGCTCGACCAAGAGAGAATAGTTCGGATAGTTTGCGGTCGTACGGGTATGACTAAAGATCAGACAGATAGGTTTATTGCTTTGTCACGAAGGATGGCAACGTGGGCGCTCGAACAAAAAACCCTCGAAGAAGTATCACATCCCTTATATGCTAGATTTTTTCTGATGGTAAACAAGGTAGACCCCAGATTTTCTCAACTAGATTCAGGTGTAAGAGTATGGGGAACAGAAGATGTGACAAAGATTACGCCAGAGGGTAGAAAAAAATTGAAGTATGTTGGGAAGTGGTCTTCGCGTATTGCTCAGGCAAAAGGACATGGTGGCGGGACAGGATTAAAACGACATGGTGGTGACACACAGAACGCGTTTAATGCGGTCATCGGGGACTTACTGCCCTTTTTGGAAGCACCAGATTTGAAAACTGCTACAGAGCATCTCGTCAGATATATTAATACTATTAAAATGACTGGTGGAGCCCCCGCAAAACAAAGGAGCGCTATGACCCTATCGTTTGCTTGGGGCAGAGAGCACTTGAAAGATGCCTTTCCAGATTATACTGGGCAAGGAGACTCAATGTGGGAAACGTCGGATGCCCAGCGCGCGGGCGGGTTGGGGCAGGCATCGATGACACGTCAGGAGTTTGACCATCTGATGCATACAGCAGAAGCCGCAGCAGAAGTTAAGTTCCATGACACTTTTCCTCGCTTTGCCCATATCGCCGAAGAGAAGGCGGGACTGCGCTACACGGTGAAATGGCCCAAATTTATTCGAAATTTGGCGCACAAAACCAACAATCCAGGCTTAAAAAAGTTTTTTGATGATCCTATCCTATCGGTTAAGACGATTTGGGTCTACCGGTACTGGGCATTAGGTCTTTTGGGAGGACTTGCTGCTATAGCTGTTCTTATCCACGAGGCCAAAGAAGGGTTTTCTGCTCATTTCGGAGGGGGAAAATCCAGTCACGGATAATATCATTGTGAGGTGACGCTTACTCTTGACCACCGCCTGGTTTACCAAAAATGCGACCTGTTATTGATTGAGGCGCGAGACTCTTGAGATAGTATGTTGCGGATATAAGCTGCATAATGCCTCCGCCAGCTGCGCCTGGGCCTCCACCTCCGCCGCCCAAGAGCGAGACGCCCTCTTTGCCTTTGACTGACTCTTTAATATTGCCCACGATACTCGGTATCGACCAGACGATGCCCAGTGAGATAATGAGTTCTCCGATGCCGCCGACAACTCCCGCCTGGGGCAGAAGTGGCGGTACCCAGAGCGTATTGCCGGAGAAGTTGCGGCCAATGAGCCCTCCCAAGATGAGAAGAAAAATCGTGATGGGCCAGACCGTGAGGTTGGCGATAATGTTCCTCATCCATGATATAAATCCGTTTGTGCCAGGAAACACATCCAGGAGAATTTGAATCGGACCCACAATGAGGGCAAGGAGTATCTGGGTGTAGCTTCCAAGAAGGAGAAACAGGATCCGGATGAACGCGACGAGGTAGAAGATGGCAACCAGAAGTTGGAAGATGAATGCGAGGTCAGAGAAATTCAATGTTACCGAACCGGTGAGAGCATCTACTGTTTGTTGGAAGTCGACACTGGTATTGGCTGGCTGGTTCAGATTTTCAACTGGGACAAAGACCGCGTGCCATAGGTCTCTGAATCCGCCGCTGACGAGGTTAATATCAGAAAGCGGGGATGCATTGCCAAATCCGCTTTTGACTACCCCGTTAATAAACGCGATTGCTATATACATGACGTCAATAAGAAGTCCCACGATGGCATAGGAGAATGTGATGAGGATAAGCGCAATCACAATACGTGGAAGCGCATTTTGAACCGTCACGACGGTTTTGGGATCGATTTTTTTCCGGAACATGACCATAAAACCCACAACCACCATGGCAAGGGCAAGAAGGACATAGGAAATGTTACGCATTGCTTTCCAGACCCCCAATAGGGGGGACAGGCCGTTAAACCCGACACCCTGCGCGAATGCCTGTTTGGGAATAAACCCAAGGGACGTGCCGGTATCGGCGAGCCACAAGCCAAAATTTGCCGGTTGGTTGGTATACAAAATATTAATGGCCTGGGCGATATTACTAATGGCGCTTCGTTGCGTCATTTGTTTGAATAACGTTGGATCGTCAGAACAGTTGTTTGGCCCATATATGGGCAAGATAGCACAGGATATACTCAACGCTTGCCAATAGCCCGCTTGTGTGATCCACGACCCTCCGCTCACTTGTCCGCTTTTCATCGTGTTGGTAACTTCAGTGCCGTAGTCTCGCCACAGCCAGTTAGTCCCAGAGCCTCCCGCCGCTGCTTTTACTTGCAATGAGTGTATCGGCACGGATGGGGACACTGATGGAATCAGTAAGAAAAGGAAAATCGCAAGAAAAATTTTCGCAAGCGCGTGAAAATGCCTCACAAACGTATTATTCAATAATCCGGGGTAACAGTCAATAAACCCAACAGGATGACGCTACGGACCTGAAGTAATCTTAAAAATCGTGACGTTGGCGCCGGTTATCGCCTGGATAATACGAAGGATGAGATACGCGGAGATGATGATCACAAGGCCGATAATGGCATTGGTGATTGTGCCGCGCGCCTGTTCGAGTTTTTTGGGGTCGCCGCCGGAAAGAAGGAAACTAAATCCTCCAACCACAAGCATAACGAAGAGTGCAACCCCGGAAAGCGCAACCACTGCCTGCACGACGTTTTTAAACAGCGTTTCAAGTGACCCAATGCTGGCAACGTCCTCAAACCCCGCCGGTCCTTTGAGCTGTTCTGCAGCATGAACGATAGCAATAATACGAGGAAGTATCATGCGCGTATTATACTACAAAAAGTTAGGTTTGAAAGATAATTTTTTGAGTATAGACCCATCTAATCAGATTTTTCACGTAAGAACGTTGCAAATCTGAGCAAGATGGGTATATCTAGTAGAATGCCGTTTGTGTAAAGTTAGAACGGTTTGGGGAAGTCGAGTTGGCCCCCGATGATCTGGACACCCAGGAAGTTTTGGACCAAAACCATGATGGCCCAGGCTGCTCCCACGATGACCAGGCCAACGATTGCGTGGGTAATTTTGTTTCTCGCAGCTTCCATACCGGCTTTATCGCCACCAGAGGTAATCCACTGGATGCCGCCCAAAATAAGGAAAAAGAACGCAAGTAATGCGGAAATGATAAGGAGGACTCCGACGAGGGCAGAAATAAGCTGCCCCAAGTCGCCGATTTTTATATTCGTCGGTTGGTTAATGGTGATTGATGGATTTGCTGCGAACACCTGTTGAAACAAAGTCATACGTCCCCCTTTGTCAATATAATATAGAGATTATACCGTTATATTCATTGTTGCGCAACTAATTACCAATTGTCAAGCGATCACGTTATATTGTTTATCCTCCGCCAACACCCTGTAGGATGCTTGGGAGCCCTGGCTGGATTGTCGGAATTGGGAGCGATTTTATGTCGATTCCAAAAAATTGCCCCACGAGTTTCGTGAGTGCGTACGCTGCTGCCACAACGACAAATCCCACGATAGCGTTGGTTATTTCGTCACGTGCTTTTTCCAATTTTGTCTTATCTCCGCCCGAGCTAATCCAATTGAAGCCTCCAAGGATAAGAGAGACAAACGCCAGGAGAAATCCGGCAATAAAGAGAGCACCGACCACATTACTTATGAGTTTGCCCAGCGCCGTTCCCCCTCTTTGATAGTCCGGGCTACTCCCTCCGCCGATAAGCGACGGAAGTACGGGGTTTCTGAGTTGTGCAAGTAATGTTTGGGTCATAAATATATATTACGGACTTTTCGGTGTGAGCTGTATGACCTGGTTGGGATCGATAAGCGTATTAAATCCAAAGAATTGTCCCGCAACAGCAAGGAGGCTCCAGGCTCCCACGACGATAATTAAACCGACAAATGCATGCGTTATGCGAGTCCTCGCTGATTCCATTTGCTTCGTGTCGCTGCCTGCTGCTATCCATTCATAGCCACTGACGAGAATTTGGAATAAAAACCAAATGCATGCCGCAAGTGTCATGACGCCGATAATGGAGCTAATTACGTTGGTGACGCCGATAATGCCTGACGTTTCGTCAAGAGTTATGTCGCCAAAGGGGCCAAGTCCGGTCCCGCCGATTCTCCCAAGGGGCGTTCCTTGAAGCGACGTTCCCTGCGATGACGGTTCCTGAGGAAGCGCAGCGAGTATGTGTATGGGTGTCATATTATTGTTGTCCCGGTCCACCCGGTCCGTAAATTTGCGGGTTCAGGATAAAGTCAGCGCGTCCAAACACCAATTGTCCAAAAAGAGCAGCCAGGGCAAAAGATCCGACGATAAGAATGAGTCCCAAAAGCGATTGCCAGATTCGACTCCATGCCGACGAAAGCTGTTTGCTGTCGCCTCCTGCGCTCATATATTGAAAGCCAGCAAGAACGAAGTTGACAAATGCGTAAATGCCGGCAAATACGAAGACAAGGCGGAGGATATTGCTGAAAAAAAGGATAAGCCCGCCGCCCTGCGCCTCAGTGGCTCCTTTATATCCCACGATGGGGTTTTCGATTTTCCCTACTACGTCATCTGCAGCTAAAACGATGAAGTTCAATACATTCATAATTTTTAGATCGGTCCGTGATTCAGTATCTTTAAGCCGGTTATCTGCTCCAATATCTGGATGATCCAGACGGAAACAACGACAATGACCAGTCCCAGTACAGCGTAGGTGATGGCATTTTTCCCTTTCTCCGTTTGCTCTGAATTACCGGACCCAGCAGATACTATAAGGCCAAAAGCGCCAAAAATCAATAATACAAAGGCGATAATACCGGCAAGAACAAACGCATTGCTGATAACCACGTTCACCAGGCTCCCGACGGTAGTAAAGTTTTTCGCAGGGGAAAATACCGCTGGGCTCCCCAGATTTACTTCAGCAAGGACGCGCTCCATACATTAAGTGTAGGGAACGTCGGGTAGGATGTCAATTCTTGTAAAGGCGTACGATTTGAGCAAAGGAGCGTACGTGTGCTATATTTCATCTAGTACCATAAAAATCTATGCAACCCCTTGCGGATGACCATGAGATAATCGAAAAAATATTATCGCGCGATAGGAAAACGCTTGCTCTTTTTTACCGGCGATACGCTCCCAGGCTTACCCGGCTTATTCAAAGTAAGGTTGCCAATCCCGCGGACGCAGAGGAGATATTGCAGGATACGCTTTTTGGGTTTTTGGAGGCAATTCGGGATTTTCAGGGGTCATCGAGCCTGCAGACGTTTCTTTTTTCCATCTGCCATCACAAAATTATTGATTTTTACCGCAAACGGAAGCTGAAGCAGTTTGTTTTTTCCCGGATGCCCAATTTGGAAGCGCTCGTTTCTCCGCTCATTAATCCAGAGGAGGAGCTTGACGCGACGATACTGAAAGAGAAAATTCAAAAGGTATTAGCAGGAATTCTGCCGCGATATCGACAAATATTAGTATCCAAATATATGGACAATCTGTCCGTTGCCCAGATCGCGAAGAAATTTACGTTATCGTTCAAAAGTGCGGAATCGCAGCTTTTTCGAGCGAGAAAAGCGTTTGTCGCGCTGTTTGTATCTTTATAATTTTCAATTTACAATTTTCAATTTTCAGTGAATTTTCAATGAATCATTGGAACATTGATTGAAAATTGTAAATTGAAAATTAAGAAATATATGTCAGATGTGACCTATCAAAAATTTGTGAGACGGTGGGAAGAAGTGACGGATTTGCCCATCCAACAGGTGGGGCCGTTCACGCCCTATTATAAGCGGCTCGTGTCTCGGCTCAAAGTGATGCCCTGGCCAATGTTGGTCGTGACGAGTATTCTCCTCGTTTTGGCACTGTATCTTTTTCTTACAAGATCCACGATTACACTCTTGGTGAGTATCCTCCAGCGCGGGTTTTAAGCACATTTTACGACTATCTCTATATAACAGGCCTCGCGTGGCCTGGAACTTATTTATGGAGAGTGCCTTGTTGATGTCGGGAGTTGCCTTTGGGAGAAATTGCCTTGGTATTGTCACACGCCCGTACGAAACATACCGCCGCATTGTCGATCGCGGGAGCTTCGGGGAGTTGGGGTTTATCGGCATATGCCTTTCTTTCGCCTTTGCGACGGCTGCTCTCGTAAGGACACCTTGGTTTCGGCCCCTTCTTTTGACCGGACACTTTGTCGCGCTTGCATCGGGTGCCGCGGCGACGTTTCTTATCGCGGTTGGCCTATTTTGGCGCGTCGGATCGTGGCTGGGAGCAAAAGGGAAATTAAAAGGGTTTAGTATTGCCTGGGGATATACGCTCATGCCGACGCTT
>CAZOTW010000049.1:3225-9176 GCA_964582845.1 uncultured Gammaproteobacteria bacterium | reverse complement strand
CTTCCCGCCGGGGACTCACGATGTCGTACGATCCCCGCCACAACCACTCATGCACCGGCCAGCCCACGATCGTCGGCAATCCGGTAAACGCGCTTACCCGGGCGTAATCCGTATAGCTATCTCCGTCTGCTTCGACGATAACCGGAAGCCCATTTGTATACCCCCCGATACCTGCTACATTGCTCGCGAGCCATTGGATCCCGCTATAGTCATCCGGATATTGCGTTTGCATCCACGTAAGCCCATAGAGTCCCTTATACTCCCGCAAGCTATTAAAGTACGATCGGACGCTAAAAATCGGATAGATGGAAACCAAAAACAGGAGCGGCACCAAAATGACAAGAAACACGCGATTCTTTTTCCAGGTATGCCGGTGAGCTATCGCCCCCACTATGGTATACGCTGAAATGATACTAAACATGATGAACGCCTGATACCCTAGTTTAAACATCGTATTACTTCGAAAGTGCGCGGGGTAGATGTCTTTAAAGTAGAAGAATTCCGGAAAAATTATTAACACTATTGAGACCACAAACCACACAAGTAATAGGATTTCCTTTCGAGTAATTTTACTACCCATAAATTCCGCTTTACCTTTATATTTCCTATATATTTTATATGTTAAATATCCTCCGCAGAAGAGAAAAAATCCCCAAAGGAGCAAAAACATCCACAAGGGCGAACGTTGGCACTTCTCTACCCCTTCAAACAATATCGGCCCAATCCGCCAGCCGGCGGATGAGTTGGCTATAAACGCCAGCGGACAATTCACCGCAATTCCGGACACAAACGACCGGAAGTGGAAAAGAAACGGCAAGCATGTCACGATGGCCGTCACCCCCACCACCAATCCCGTCATAATCCAATTACGCCACTCCCGTGACCCGCAGATGACATATGCAAGGAAGAATATACCTAAGTAGATGGGGCCGTCCAAAGCATTCGTCATCAAAAGCACGCCCGCCAAAAATCCGTAGAACACATAGGAAAAAAGCGTCAACCATTCCAGTTGAAGTGCTACAGAAGCATTTTGAGCCGTCTCCTCTTCGGACTTTGATCCGAATATTTGTATGAGAAATGCTAGTGCCAGAAGAACAAACGGCAAACTCAACACATGTCCGTGTACGTCGGATACCACAAACGAATAGCTGGGAAATTCATGGATGGTGAATGGGATAAACCGCGTCGCATTGGCGTACCAGTAGCGGTTGAGGCCTTCGCCTATTTGTCCAAGCTGGGTAATCGGCCACAAAAGCGTCCAAAACGGCGGTGGATTTTCACCGGTGTACCCCTTGGTAAATGCATAAATCGTCTGAAGATTGCCGGCAAAGGTCACCAAGAATGCCGTGAGCAGACCAGCAAATACCTTCACCCTTCGCCGCAGGTCGGGAACGCGAGAAACCAACTGAAACCCAATGCTGAAGCTCATCGTCAGCGTGAAAGCAAAAATTGCGGCGAGCATGAGATTAAACGTGTACGACAGAGAGATATCTGACAATTTCGTGAGGACCGCCATTACCGTGTGGCCAAAATAGTAATAGTTTATGGAAAATCCCGTATACCACATGTCCGGCGGCGGAAAATAGCTGCTGTCGAGAATCGATCGGGTGAATCCGAAATCCATAAATTTCTCGAGTCCATGGATGCTCGGTTCGTGCCCTTTCACCCACGACCACAAAAGAAACGCGGCAAAAAAGAACAGTTCCTCAAGAACTATCACCAGAAACGCCGGTATTTTTTTCTTCGGAATCCCCTTTATTCTGATGCCGTCTCCGGGAGGAATCACCAGTTGAAGGACTATGCCAACGACGAACACAATACCAAGTGCTCCCACAATACTGTTAAAGGTAAACGGTACAAGGTGTAACATCGCCGCCACGTAGACAAGGTATGTGACCAGTACCATGCCGACTGCTTTGGTAAAAAGGTACCCGCCGTCATACCACGAAGAAAAGAGCCGCTTGGTGATAGGATACGCCACAGCGCCAACGAGAAAGAGTGTTCCCCAGAAACGAAGCACCAAAAAAATATCAGACCCCATATTATGATGGTACACCAATAACCTTGTCTGACCAATAACCGAATACACCACGAGTTTCGTTTAATCATACTTCGGGTGACAAGCGAAGACATGTTTCGTCGCGGGTCCTGTCAACTGCGTGTTCCGAGCGTTGTCCTCGTCCCGCACCAACCGTATATATTCATCTATCACGTCTTCTGACCACATACCTACCTTTTGGTGTGTTTTTGAACGATATGGGAAGCATTCGTGCGGGACTCCGGGAACGCTGGAAATCCTTCGCAGTTGCCACCCGCAAAATACCTTGGGTTTTAAAGAAAATTCTTAGCTATCACGCGGGTGACGCGGGCAGAGGGACTCCCATCAATCGCCCGGAGGTGCCTTACTACAAAAACCTATTGGAAGAACCTGTGGGTATGTATGTGGTCAGAAGATAAGAAAAATCAAAGAGAAGGTGTTACCGAGGACGATTGATGGGAGAAAGCCCGCGGCAGGACCCGCGAAACTCATAGAAAATGGGTTATTTTGTCCTTTGATGGACATGGTACAATCGGGAAAGAAAACGGAGAGTGAGGACGGTTCATGGTTCATCGTTCATCGCAAAACACGCGATTGGCGGGTTACAACCGCGAGGGACAAAAAGTGTTGTCGGGTGACGTGAGCGAAGGCCTCCCGTGCGGAGTCTTCACTTCGGAGTGAGGCTTATAATTATGGAGAAACAACTTTCATTTCACGATCGAATTGAAGCGACGCACGGGACACGCGAACGGCAGGACCCGACAACAATAATCAAATCATCACACCATCTGTGCGCCGGTATACTCCTTGCGCTTTGTTTTAGCATCATCATGATTGCCACGTATAAAGACTACGGCATCACGTGGGATGAACCGGTTTACGTGCGAAAAGCCACACTCTACATGGAATGGATCACCCGCCCATCCCTTTCTACTATTGATTTTCACTGGAATATTTGGGACATGCACCCGCCGCTGACAAAAATTCTAGGCGGCATCACCTCGTACATCTTTTCCACAAAACTCCAACTAGCGAACATCGATACTACCTATCGCATGGGGACTGTGGCGTTGGTTTTTTTGGTGACGTACGTCATGTATCTCTATATGGTTCGCCGATATGGCACGTTTGTCGCTCTGTTTACCACTACGTCATTTTTTTTCCTGCCGCGGGTGTTTTATGAAGCGCACATCGGTGGCTTAGATTATACGGTGACGGCTCTCTCCGTATTAACCATCATGAGTTTTATCGAAGGGTATCGGGATCGCAGATGGTTTTGGGCCTCGGCTATTTTTTTAGGACTTGCTCACCTGACGAAAATACAAGGATTTTTCCTCTATGTCCCTATTGTTATCACCTGGTTTGCATCTTGTATGTTGGCTCTCGCCAAGTGGCGCCAAACGCATCAGGTACCCAAAATATACCTTAAAAAGCTTTTCCTGGAAAATATAGTGCCCATGACCTTCATTCCCCCACTCGTTTTTTGGGCGGGATGGCCGCGTATGTGGACCCACCCTGTCGCGCGTTTTATAGAATATCTCATGTTAGAGTTTGGTAAATATCGGGTAGAAGTCTATTACCTGGGCCAAACATATAAAGAATTGGCACCGTGGCATTACCCGATTGTCTTAACGCTAGCAACTGTCCCCGTTGTCATACTCGCGCTCTTTTTTATTGGCGTTGTCTCTATGTTTCGCAAGGCCAAACCCTTTGAATCGCTCCTCCTTCTTTCCTGCATTATCCCGATTGCCGTCATCGCCGCTCCTGGTGTATCAAAGTACGACGGCGTGCGACTTTTTCTTCCCGCATTTCCGTTTTTATGTTTGATTGCGGGTATCGGAGTATCCGCTATCCTCTCTTTTGCCAAAAAACGCCATATCACAAAACCCGTCACGCTTTTTCTTACGGTTACACTAGCCCTCACCATTCTGACGGGCACCGTACTCACCCATCCATATCAATCGTCGTATTTTAACGAACTCGTAGGAGGCGTAGATGGAGCTGAACACCTAGGCTTCGAAACAGAATACTGGGGCAATGCCTACATCGGCGTCCTCCCGTGGATGAATCAGCATAAAGCGAGCAACCTGTGTATTTGGCCAATGACGGAGGCGTTTGACATGTATAAACAAATTGGTCTTCTGGATCGCGACGTCACCTATACACTCCCCAATGGCTCGTGCAATTACCTCATTCTCCTTTCCCGGCAAGGATTTTTCTTCGTCGATCCGTTGTACTGGGACCTGTATCGGAACGCTACCCCCGTCTACTCGGTAATACTGTCCCATACGAGACTAGTGAGTGTATATAAATTATAAAATCTACAAATGACAAATATGCAAATAAATGTTTAAATTACGGAAAATGACTTAATCGTTGAATAATTTTATTTGTAGATTTGTAGATTTGCTTATTTGTAGATTTTCTTATGGACATAGCAATTATCGGAGGAGGAATTACCGGCTTAACCGCCGCATATGAACTCACAAAAAAAGGCCATCACGTCGTGGTATTTGAACGCGACCCTGTCTTGGGCGGCCTTGCCCACGGATTCAAAAGAAAAGGATGGGATTGGTCTTTGGAAAAAACGTACCACCATTTGTTTACCAATGACAACGCAATTATCAATCTTATTGACGAACTCGGCATACACGATAAACTTATTATCAAACGCCCGATCACCGCAACCTTATTCACTTTGAAAGGGGAGGCCTTTAAGGGGTCACCCCAAATTTTCCAACTCGATTCTCCCACAAACCTTCTCTCGTTTCCTCTTCTTTCCCCCATTGATAAACTACGCACCGGCACACTGCTTGCCTTTCTCAAGCTCAATCCCTTTTGGCAACCACTCGAGAGCATTACCGCCCAAAAACTTTTTACCTTTTGGGGTGGATCCACCAGTTGGCGGATTCTATGGGAACCACTCATGGTTGGGAAATTTGGCGAATTTGCCCCCACGATTCAAGCCGCCTGGCTCTGGGCGCGGATCAAAAAACGTACGCCATCGCTTGTATATATCGAGGGTGGATTTCAAACGTTTATTCAAACGCTTGCCAATACAATTTCCCTTCAGGGCGGCATTATCTATACGAACACGCAAGTGATGTCCATCAAAAAATCTACAAATTCCAAATCTGCAAATCTACAAATAGCATACAAGAAATTCCGTAATAATTTGTCATTTGACATTTGTCATTTATCATTTGATAAGGTCCTCCTCACCACGCCCTCCCCAATCGCTTTCAAACTTCTCCCCAAAGTACGATCAACGATGAACGATCAACAATCAACTTCCCCTATCCCCCATTTGCACGCGCAAGTACTTGTTTTGGAAACCAGAAAACCAATTCTTCAGGATGTCTACTGGCTGAGTATCACGGACCGCACATTCCCTTTTCTCGCCGTCGTTGCCCACACGAATTTCATGGATAAAAAACACTACGGCAACCATCACCTCACCTATGTCGGCAACTATCTTCCGGATAATCACCCGTATCTTTCCATGACCAAAGAACAACTTCTTAAAAAGTTCCTGCCATTTATTAAACGAATTACGGATGACGAATTACGGATAACGAATTCTTATGTATTCACCGCTCCATTTGCCCAACCCGTCCACCAACTGCATTATTCCAAGCGCGCACCGAAACTCGTCACCCCCATTCCGGGCGTGTTTCTTGCCAACATGGATAGCATCTATCCCTGGGACCGGGGAACCAACTATGCCGTCGAATTAGGCCAAAAAGCAGCAAAAACAATTGAAAACCTGTAACGAAATTTCTCGAATTTTACCTATCGTACCATTGTAAGCACCTCACCAACACGACGCTCTAAGTTGCGTTTTGTGTAAAACCTCCTGACAACTTCATTGAGATATGGAAGAGGAGGACAAAGGCGGGGCGGGGCTCGGCGT
>CAZOTW010000049.1:0-3166 GCA_964582845.1 uncultured Gammaproteobacteria bacterium | reverse complement strand
TACGGTTGAAGCAGTTCCAAAAAATTCACCTTATGTTTGTGTGCATAGAGCATGGCAATAACGGATTCTTCAATACCAACGGTTGCATTGCGAAGGAGAATTCCTTTAAAATGTTCATCATCCGACACTCTCTTTCGCGATTCCTCAGATACGCTTGCACTAACAGATGAAAATGTTTGTATCGCTTCTCGTACACCAAGGGTTCCTTGAATAAAACCGATAAGGGCTTCTCTAGTACGCATTCGTCTTTCGACATCCCGCCGATATCCTTGTTCGTTTTCCTCGTCCGTCATTTTGAGTAGCTCATCTTCTGATGCATGATTATACTTTTTCTCTATGGCTTCATTGATACCTGGATCTCGTTTGTGGGCAAATATTCGATGTTGATATTCGTGTTCCGTTAAATCTCTCAACATTTCTTCAAATTTACCTAAAAACTCTGAGGGCTTGCTATCTGGGTCAATTTGTCTGCTATGGGAACGCATCATCATATAAAAAAGGTTGTAAAGAGGCGGAACATCATGTGATGGATCATCTAAAAACGATGCGACCTGATCTCTGCCCACATCCATGAGCCGTGTTTCAACGTAACGGATCAACCCTAAAAGTTTTTCTTTTTGGTCAGGGGGCAATGTGTTTTCCGGTGAATTGTGTATCGTACTTTCAAAGTGGACGTATAGATCAATCGCTTGTGAGAAGATATCAAATTTTTTTTGAAGGATATATCGTTCTGGTGTTCCATATCGATTATATGTATCTTCTGGCGACGGATACGTTATTGCTTGATCTACTGTTTCCTTGGACATGGCAAATGCGGTATATGTTTTTTCTGATAATGAGGTAAGACGAGGCGTTAATTCAGCTACTACTTCATCAAGGATGGGTAATGCTTTTTGATAAAAATAGAGCCGTAATTCGTTTAATGGCACGGATACTTGAATATAGTCCTTCTTTGGTACATAAAATGCCACTCCTTGGGAATCAGAAAATCCTGGTACGGGTATCACTCTAATTCGAGATACTTTGGGCGGTTGTTGATAGCTATCTAACGCAGGAGATATGACTTCTTGTGCAAACCGCTGAAAACCAACCGGAGCCATGATCTTCATCCTGTCTGAGATTCCTCTTTCTTCTGGATTGCGAAAACGACTAGGTGGGACGCATTGGCCTTCTCCCACGAAAACGATATCTTGTGTTGTTTCATTCATAGAGTAGCCTTTGCTTCGTATCTTCTCATATACAATATTTTTTTCAACGAATCCCCACATCATGTCAACATATACCAACCCCGTGTATAATGAACGAACGAAGCATATTATCTATGGTCTATATGCACCAAACGCATCAACATAAACGCGCGCGGTTCACCGCGAGCGCGACTCTTCCTCCCATAAAAAAAGTAGTTGCTCCACCTCCTTTGCCACCCCCTCCTCCGCAAGCGCCTCCAACTCCAGTTCCCGTGAAACGGAACCCACCGCGTTCGTTTGATATCCACCGCATTCCTCTCGAATTGGTATTGTTTTTCCTTCTTGCGATTTTTTCCTTCTGGCTCATGTTCCATACGTTTTCGTTTGATCCCGTGACCCATTCTCTCCGTATTGCCTTCAAACTTTGGAGCGACTTCGGAGCGCATATTCCTCTCATCCGATCGTTCTCGTTGGGGAATAACTGGCCGCCCCAATACCCTATTTATTCGGGCGAACCCATACGTTATCACTTTTTATTTTTCCTCCTGGTGGGGCTTTTGGAAAAAGCCGGGGTCCGCATTGACTGGGCTCTCAATATACCAAGTATCATTGGTTTTTACGGCCTCCTTTTGGCTCTCTATCTTCTGGCCGTACGACTCACCAAAAGCAGACTGGTTGCTACTCTATCTATCATCTTTTTTCTTTCCAACGGCTCTTTAGGGTTTATCCGATTTTTTTCTCAATTCCCTCTTTCAACAAACACCCTGTGGGATATTATGAGTGCCCGTAACTTTCCTGCGTTTGCCCCCTGGGGACCCGGTGAAATCACCGCGTTTTGGAATTTAAATATTTATACCAATCAGCGCCACCTGGCGGCAGCATTTGCCCTGGTCATTATATTTATGCTCACTATTCTTAGGATAGAAAAACAGCCGCTCGCCAAGCAGCTTCCGCTTGCGATCGTGTGGGGAGCAATACTTGGAATATTCCCCTATTTTCACCAACCCACACTCCTCATTTTTGCCGTCTGCATGAGCTGGTACTTTCTCGCGTTTCCGAGCGTTCGCCAATTTCTCTATTTAATGGGCATTATCGGTGCTGTTTTGGTCATTCCCCAGGTGACTGCGCTTCGCGACACAAGCCAGGTAGCTTGGTATCCCGGCTTTATCATTCACAACGAGCTAGTTAAGCAGCCTATCGCGAGCGCCATACTTCACTTTCTCTCTTTCTGGTGGCAAAATTTTGGCGGACACAGCATCCTTATTCTCGTCGGATTTTTTCTCCTTCCTAAAAAGGCGCAAAAACTCCTCTTCCCTATTTTTCCGCTTTTTGTTGTTGCCAATGCCGCAAAGTTTTCTGTTGAAGCATCAGCCAATCACAAATTTTTTAATTTTGCTTTAATGATCGGCGATATCGCTACCGCATATATATTGGTATACCTCATTCGCGTATCAGCCCGAGCAAAATCAGTACTCTTCACACTCACAGGACTTGGGTTAGTGAGCGTCACCGTCCTGCTTTTGACGCTTACGGGCGTCATCGATTTCTTTGTGATTGCCAATGATACGCAAGGATCCGTCGTTGATATCCCAACGAATGAAGTTGCCACATGGATACAACGGAACACTCCTCCTGACACCGTCTTTCTCAATAGTAGCTACCTCTACCATCCCGCATCGATTGCGGGGCGGAAAATCTTTTTAGGATGGCCATATTTTGCCTGGTCCGCGGGCTACCCCGTCAACCGGATGCCTATTATGAAAACTATGTACGAAAGCCGCTCAAAAAGTCAGCTGTGTAGACTTTTATCCCAGTATCATATTTCCTACGTGACTGTGGAGAATGTCAAAAACGATGTCAATTTACCCCATATAGACCTATCCTACTTTCTCGATACATACCGACCGATTTTTCTTAGTCACGATAAAAAATATGCAATTTTTGAGACGAAGAGTATGTGCAGGTAGCGGGATGACACG
>CAZOTW010000048.1:2530-9802 GCA_964582845.1 uncultured Gammaproteobacteria bacterium | reverse complement strand
TCAAGCGAAAACTGAGAAATCAAAATCCCCCGAAAATTGAGAAGTCAGTTTACACCGCATCGAAGTGCGGGATAGCTCTTGACAGCAATGTGTTAATATGTTAACATATTAACATGTTAACACGTTAATATATACGCATGTACGCTATTTTTATGAAAAACTCGAAACGAACTATATTGTATGATCAACAAATTCTAGCCGATTGGATCGGCCTTTCTCCTGTGGAATCCTCTTTGTCCCACCATCATCGCCTCATCTAAAAACCCACGCGTGGTCGAGGCGAGAATCTCACGCTTTCCCAAGTAACGAAGTAACCAAATAACCAATAACTATTCCCTCCTCCATCATTCGTAGGTTTCATTGTCTCCTACGAAGAACTATATGAACCAAGTTTCATTGCGCAAACAACTGTTTTACGCAGTCCGGGATATACCGTACCAGATTGCCGCCAAAGAGCGGGATACATGCTGCCGTTCAAAGGCAAAGATACTGGGCGATATGTTTATGCGGATTGGCCTGAAAGCATATATAGCAACCGGAAAATTTTTCTGGCGCGATATCGGCGTGCCGGAAAATATTCTCAAGCTTGCACCGACACCTTCCGTCGATCACTTCTTTCTCCGTGTATATATACCCGAGTCGCGAACATGGATATCCGTAGATCCCACGTGGGATCCTGGGCTTTGCGATGCTCTTCCCGTTGCCGAGTGGGACGGCCGCACAAGTACGGTCCTGGCGGTACCGCTGAAAAAATTTACGATTCGAAAAAATAAAAAAACTCGTATAAATCCGTTGAATTTCCCATTTCCCGATTTCGACCCAGCCGATACGTTCACAAAAGCCCTAAATGACTGGTATTCATCGCTACGAAAGGAGCGCATATGACAAAGGAAACATCACCAGTTGCTGACCAACAACAATTCTATCTCAACGGGTTCTCCCGCCTCATCGCAGGTCTTAAGGAGGATGGCGATGACGCACAGATATTTGAATATCTAAGCCAAGGACTTCAAACAAATCCGACGCTTCTTCTGCCGATTATCGAAGGGAGTATCGAAAAGGCAAGGGTAGCACTCGGACAGGAACGTCGGGGCGGATCATCCGCTACGCTCTATTACCCTATCGAAGCCGCTATAAAATACCTCGCCAAACAAAAAGGGATATCTCTCGATAGCCGCGGCAATCCGTTTAACTCAAACTCATGGAGTTTTTCTGAAGTCATGTCCTTTTTACAAACCTACCAACAGGAAATCATCGATATCGCGGGCGCAAAAACCACGGCAAAAAATTTACCTCAGCGCGCAAAACAGATGATGTGGCTCATCGACCAGACGACGCAAATGAGACCGGGAAGTACATTTACATTCATTGAGCTTGGTGCAAGCACCGGCCTCATTCTTGATGCCTTCAGAAAACCGAAAAAATTTAGAGAGTGGTATGAAAAACAACCATCTTCCCAGTCATCGCAACAAGTCCCTTTTGGGGTAAAACTCACGCGACCAGAGTACGCGGGGATCGGACTAGACATAAGTACGCCAGAAATGGATTGGAATCTGGCGAACATCTTAGACGTTGGTATCCGCGATGAGGTGCAGGATTTTATTACCGTCTTCCCAGCGCGCTCCCGAGTCATCGTCGCCGATGCGCAGCGCATACAGGATATCCCAGAAGTTGCGAGGCTTTTTGCAAAAAATGATCCTTCAGTACCCGTTGTCATAAGCTGTTTCATGCTTTATCAAGTGCTCCAACCCGCTCGGGACAAGTTGGAACAATCGGTCAGAGATTTCTTACAGGCGCAAGGCGGCGGATTTTTCATAAAAACCGATATTGCCAAATATATGGGCAAACCATCTATGGCAGGTGGAGCGCTCTCTTGGATCGAAAACGAAAAAGGAGACGTTATATCGCCGACGATCGTGCTTGGAGGAAAAACGATTTCAACGTGGGAGGTGAGGCAGGAGGATATATGAATACCAACGAAGCTATCTACGAAAGAAAAGAAACTATTTTGCCGCAACCGAAGGCCATCATTTTTGATTTAGACGGAACCCTTGTTGACGTAGCCCAATTCTATGCTGACGTGTATACGGGGACGCTTGTCGAATTAGTACGTAGCGTCAAAGGCGAAGAGGGGGTCAAAACGCTTTGGGAAAGAGAAAGACTGGATGGCAAGGGCGAACTCACCCTTATGGCAATAGGTATACCCTTTCGCGCGTGGGCGCAAAAACTTATCGACGCTCCGCTAGGCTTCGTTACCCCTCGCCCGGACATTGTTGCATCGATTCGTGCCATAAGTGCAAGGAAGGTGATATTTACCGGTTCCCCCGTTGGGATGGCGTATCGCGTGTTAGATCGCATGGGATTTGCCCCACGGAGTGATTTCGACCTGATCATTGGCTGGAAGGAACCTGAGCTTTTCCCCCTGAAGTGGAACAACTCTTCATTCGTTTTTGAATCAGTCACGGCTCTCTTTGATTGTGATCCAAAAGAAGTTTGGAGCGTTGGCGACAGTTGGGAAACAGATTTGGAACCGGCAAAGCGCTTGGGTATCACCACGATTCAGATACGAAAAACCATCGGCTCGCCTGACTTCCGCTTTCCGGATATCGAGACATTATTTTCAACATTTCAAACTCAACAACCATGAAAAAAACACCCCTTTACATCGATACAGACATGGGGGTCGACGATATTGTCGCCATCTCTATGATCGTGGCAAGTAACAAATTTGACATCCGAGGCGTCAGCGTCGTCAACGGCGTAACGACAACGAAACGTAGCATTCGTAACGCCCAAAAAATATTAGGTGCGCTGAACATGTTCTGTCCTATTTTTATTGGTGCCAACCAAGCTCAACAAGGATCCACAAAACAATTCCCCGCTATTGATCGTCGGCGGGCAATGGGTCTTTCATTATTAAAAAACATTTCTCTTCCTCCCAGCGGAACGAATCCCATAGCAGAAATATCCCAATTACCAGAAAAAATCACACGAGAAATCAACCCCATTACTCTCCTTTGCATCGGTCCTTTAACAAACGTTTCAACATTACTTGCCTGCCAAACAGCTCAAAGAACTATACGACGTCTTTACGTCATGGGCGGTGCAATTGATTGTCCTGGTAATGTCGCACCACAATTTTTCAGTGAATACAATGTTCGACTTGACCCGGTCGCTGCACGGTCGGTTTTCAATACACAGTTGCCCATAGTGCTTACCCCAATGGATGCAACAAGAGAGGTACCTGCCAAAATTCGGTGTGCCACTTCCAATCAAAAATCCAATCTCGCTACCTTTTACGATCAACTGAAAATCATAAAGCCAAAATCCGTAGCCGGACGCATCATGAAAGCCATCCTCCTCAATAACCAGTCAGACTTTCTCTACTTTTATGATCCTCTCGTTGCAGCAATCTTGATCGATCGTTCAATTATCCGCCGCAAAGAAATGCGCTCGCTTTCTGTCAAACAAACGGGAAGGTTGATAGGCAACGTCATTTCCTCAAAAAACGCACAAACAAAAACTACGGTCGTTTTTTCTGTCGATGCGAAAAAATTTTACGCGCAACTCATACATCTCATACGGGAGAAATAACTATGATCGAACAATATCCATATAAAGAAATAGAACCCACTCCACAGTTTTTTCTCTCATGGGATGTGGAGCTACTTACCGATCTGCTTTGTGTGGCAAAACAATGGAATCCGCCAAAGGAAGCTACGTTCCAACGGGCAAAACAAATGTTGACGTGCGCACTCACGAGCGCCTTCGAAAACGCTCAAACCGTCATTATCGATGGAAAAGATATAGCAACTGAAATACAACGTACTGTCCTTGCGTTAAAAAAATCTACCGGATTACCGGTAGTCACTATGGATCCGCTCTACGGAGCCTCTGTCGCTGACTTTAGTCTCAATACAACTCGCGGTCTCAATAGCGATGGATCTATTCAAGAAATTGCACGACCTGGTTATCCAGACATCTCAGAACAAATAACCAGGCTAGCGCGGACATTAGATGGCAACCGAAAAATTTATCTCATCGATGCAGGCGCGTATTCTGGAGGATCTATGCAAACAATTATTAAACTACTCCAACGGTACAACGTCATTGTTGAAACAGTAATCTTGGGGATAGCAACAGATGAAGCCAAACGTACGCTATGGAGCCCAGATGTTGGCCCACCAATAGTAATCAATTCTATTCAAAAGCCAATCGACTGGGTGGAAGCACGCGACTTTATTCCGTTTGTGCCTCTCTGCGGCAGAGTGATAAATGAACCGGTGCAATCGGGTGTACTTTCGCGAGCGTTGCCCTATATATTACCCGAGGGCAAACCTGATAACTGGGCAAGCATTCCGCCGGGAAAAAATTATCGATTAAGTAAAACGGGATGGGATATATCGGAAATTATCTTTCAGGATCTGGAAATACAAAATGGAATTCGCATAGAACTTACCGATTTGGTAGATCTTCCTGTTCGCGTAAGTTATCCCGGGGAAGTTATTCCCGGCTTAACTAATGTCATCGATGTTATACGTGCAAAGCGGCAGATGCTACAATATCAGTCATATGGAATCACCGAAGGGATTTAATGCTATCAAACGCGACGATGAGATTACGAACATGCGCCGAGCTGCGAAACTGACGGATCAATGCTATGCGTACATCGTTCCCCGGATCAAGCCAGGAGTGACGGAAGAAGAAATTGCCCGCGACATAGAAACGTTTATAAAAAATCAACACGCTGAACTTGCATTTCCCGTAATTGTCGCCTTTGGCAAAAACACAAGCATCGTCCATCATCTAAAAGCATCCCGTTATGTCAAATGTAGGAAACAAGAAATCGTTCTTCTGGATTTCGGCGCGAAAGCCGCAGGTGGCTATTGCTCTGATATGACGCGCATGGTGTTTATAGGCAAACCCAAGGAGAAGTGGAAACGAGCATATCAAACGGTCCTAGAAGCTCAAACCCTCGCAATACACTTTCTAGACTCTTGCTATCATGTAACGGTACATGATAGCAGAATCAGTGGAGTGTCGGGAGCAAAGCTGGATGTAATGGTTCGGGAGTATATAGAGCGTGCCGGATTTCCCCCGTACCCTCATAGCCTGGGCCACTGCCTTGGAAAAGAAATTCACGAATTGCCACGATTAAGTCGCAACAAGGATGCACAAATTACTCCCGGCATGGTTTTTACCATAGAACCAGGAATCTACATCAAAGGAGACTATGGCATCCGCATTGAAGATACGGTATGCTTAAAAAGTGATGGTCTTGATATATTTACAAGGTCATCAAAGGAGTTGACGATCGTATGATCAAACCCCAAACACTCAAAGGATTCCGCGATTTTTTACCAGCTACCGCCCTGAAGCGACAGTTTGTCATTGAAAAAATGAAGGAAATTTTCGAGCGTTTTGGATTTGATCCCCTGGAAACCCCTGCTCTGGAATATGCGGAAACACTTATGGGGAAATATGGCGACGAAGCCGATAAACTACTCTATCTTTTTAAAGATAACGGGGGTCGAAACGTCGGCCTCCGCTACGATCAAACGGTCCCCCTTTCCCGCGTCGTAGCACAGTATCAGAACGATCTACCACTCCCCTTTAAGCGCTACCAAATTCAGCCGGTCTGGCGCGCGGAAAATACGCAGAAAGGGAGATACCGTGAATTTCTCCAGTGTGATATTGACTCCGTAGGAACGCAATCTCCCCTTGCCGATACGGAAATCATTAATTGCGTACTGACCACATGTAAAGCCCTCGGATTTGCTAAACCGGTCATGATACTCAACGACCGCACGATCTTTGACACACTCGCCCTGACTAAAAAAGAAATAATCATTCTGGATAAACTCGATAAAATCGGCACCGATGAGGTCATTAATCAGCTTACTCTTTTGGGGAGAACCGACGCGGCTGAACTTTTCGAAACACTTAAATCCACCAAACCCGTCGAGCGCTTATCGCGTATCATGGAAGCGCTCAAGCGACAAGGATTCAAAGACGTCGTCGATTTTCGATTTGATCCATTTTTAGCAAGAGGCCTGGACTATTATACAAGCACGATATTTGAGCTCAAAATCGACAGTTACTCCGGTGGATCACTCGCAGGCGGCGGCAGGTATGACAACCTCATCGGCTCATTTAGCGGACGCGACTTACCGGCTGTCGGCATCGCCTTTGGATTTGACCGTTTGATAGAAGCCATGGAAGAGCTGCATCTTCTTCCAGAGACGAAGACCGCTTCCCAGGTGCTCGTCTGCATTGTCGACCTTGCGATGCTCGGCGCATCTCTTGAGCTCACTACACGCCTTCAAACCCAAGGAATACATACGGAAATCTATTTAGACGAAACACACAAACTCGAAAAACAGCTCAAATACGCCGACAGGAAAGGCATCCCTTACGTCGTCATCCATGGGCCAGACGAAGCGTCACGCGGAGTTGTTAAACTCAAAAATATGCAAACGAAGGAGCAGGAAGAGCTCACCATAGAAGCAATAATCGATAAATTGACCCAAGCACAATGATACATTTTGATACATTGATTCCCGGAATCAAAATATCAAACCATATCAAACCATGAAACTTACCACTGCCCAAAAAGCCGTTGGCGCGATCATCATCGCAAACATCATCTGGGGAGCTGCTCCCGCTATTTTTAAGCTGAGTCTCCAAAACATTCCCGTTTTTACCCTCGCCTTTTGGCGGTTCTTTTTGGGAGCGCTCATTCTTTTGGCGATCTTGAGGAAGCGCGCAAAACTCCCCACGTCATCGCGGCGCGATCTTTTTCTCCTTATTGCCTATTCGCTTACAGGAATCACCATCAATATTATTTTCTTCTTCTGGGGTCTGAAGCTTACCTACTCTATTAATGCCCCGATTATTGCATCGGCACAACCCATCTTGACGTTTATCCTTGCGCTTCTTTTTCTTCACGAACTATTTAGCCTGCGAAAGCTCACAGGTATGATATTGGGAGCAATAGGTATTATCGTCATTGTCCTTGAACCGCTTCTTCATACCGGTATCGATGGTTCACTTCTCGGAAATATCTTTCTGGTCATCGCAACCGTTGCTGCCGTTATCCAAACGATCATCGGAAAAGATGTGTTGAACCGCTTCGAGCCGATCGCCTTCACCTTTTGGTCATTCATTATCGGGGCTGCGAGTTTTCTGCCTATGGCCAGCTACGAATTAGTTAAAAATCCTCATATCTATCAGTCGCTGGATATTCGCGGCTTCGGCGGGCTGACGTTTGGA
>CAZOTW010000048.1:0-2502 GCA_964582845.1 uncultured Gammaproteobacteria bacterium | reverse complement strand
GTTTGCCTGGGGGCTTTCAAAAATTACCGCAACGGATGCATCGGTATTTTCGTACGTAGACCCTATTATTGGCACAGTGTTAGGCTATTTTTTGCTGAAAGAACCCATCACGGGCTTCTTTGCCTTGGGAAGTGCGCTTATTTTCGGAGGAATATTTTTGGCTGAAAAGAGAATCCACTACCACCCATTGCATCTATTACGGAACACTGAGACGCCCCCGAGCCCAGATACTCCCCCACCCACCCAAAACACAAGCCCACCAAGACCGCACGTGAACAAAAAAGAGGCGCTCGCACGAATTTTCGGGCAGAGACATTGAAGCTCATTAGTCCAGATAATCGGCCAAGCCTAAATCACCATCGAGTTGACGCAGTTTACCCAGCGCCTCGTGCTGCAATTGACGGATGCGTTCCCGGCTATACCCCATCTTTTTACCGATCTCTTCCATGGTGCGCCCTTCCCCATCAGTAAGACCGAACCGCAGCCGGAGGATATCCGCTTCACGAGCGGGCAACTTCCCGAGCAGACCATCAAGCATCTCCCTGAGCAACTGGTGGGCGGTTGCCTCTTCGGGCAGTTCGCTCTCGGCATCAGCCGTCAGCTCTTCCCGCGGTCGATCATCTTCTTCGTTAACCAGTGCATCAAGTTGCTCTAGCTCGCGGACCGCGTTCAACGTGTATGCTACTTGTTCAGCTTTCAACCCAGCCGCGGCAGCGATTTCTTCCAAGCTTGGTTCGCGGCTCAGTTGTTGGGATAACTCCTCGGCGGTCTTACGCAGCCTACCCCAGAGTTGGCCTTGATTAATCGGCAGCCGGATCGTACGCCCTGTGTCTCCCGTCGCCCGCGTGACCGCCTGACGGATCCACCACGTGGCGTAGGTATCCAACCGAGTCTTATATTTTTCCGGGTTAAAACGATCTATTGCTCTCATCAGTCCCACGTTGCCTTCCTGAATCAAGTCGGGCAACGACAAGCCGCGCCCCTGGTACTTTTTGGCAATGCTCACAACTAATCGTACACAAGAAAACGCCAATTTCTTTCGTGCAAGATCCCCATCCGAAACAGATTCCGATAACTCACGCGCAATAGGTGATTCTTTATCCTCTAGCTTGCGGAGTTTCCTGGCAGCCTTTTTCCCTTCATTGATCGCTCGCACTGCTTCTACTTCGTCTTGGGGGGTCAATAATGGCGGTCGTGAAATGTCTTTAAAATATTGCCGCACATCATTATCTCCCGATAGTCCACTCCGCCTGGCGAGAGAGGGAGCTTCTAAATCCGATTCATATCCCGGATCAAAATTACCGTCCGGCATTGGTGATCCATAATTCATGTCCAGTTCTTGTATTGCCATATGGGTGAAAGAATAATGAAATATTGCGTCTGTATGCGACATTCATCACTATTCAACTCGCATCGTACTATGGTTTGGGGCCCTAGTACAATGCATATCCAATATGTATCAGGCTCGCGGGATATCGATTCCTATGGTATAATAAGCTCCGTATGAAACAAGGTATTCACCCGACATGGTACCCTGATGCAAAAGTCTCCTGTGCCTGCGGCAATACGTTTACCATCGGCGCGACCAAAGCGGAGCTTCGCGTGGAAATTTGCTCCAAATGCCATCCATTTTTCACCGGCGAGATGAAATTCGTCGATACCTTGGGCCGAGTTGAAAAATTCCAGGAAAAACAGAAAATAGCCAAAACCCAAGCAGCGGCGCTTGCCCAAAAGAAAAAGAAAAAAATGGAAAAACAGGAACAACTGCGCAATCAGAAATCCCTCAAAGAGATGCTGATGGGGGTAAAATAGTTAGTTGGTTAGTTCGTTACTTGGCATCACAGTAAGTATCCATATCCTTCTTCAACAAACTAGCGAAGTAACAAAGTAACTAAGTAACTTTTTATCTATGAACACAGACATCGCCATTTTAGAATTTCGAGCGGGCCCCGGCGGCGAGGAGGCGAAAATTTGGGCTTCTGACCTCATGCGCATGTATGCCCGCTATGCCAACATCCTGGGTTGGAAAGTCGAGCAAATAAGCGATACTGCCATCCGCCTCAAAGGACCCATGGCGTTTACGAAACTTCAATACGAAGCAGGTACCCACCGCGTCCAGCGCGTCCCAGCTACCGAGCGATCAGGACGGATCCATACGTCTACCGCGACCGTTGCCGTACTTCCGGAGATCCCAGAAACGGAAGTCGTCATCCGACCGGAAGATATCGAGTGGGATTTTTTCCGAAGCGGCGGAAAGGGCGGGCAAAACGTCAATAAAGTAAGTTCCGCTGTCCGCATACGCCATAAACCAACGGGCATCGTGGTGGTTGCCCAAACCGAACGCGACCAGTACCAAAACCGTCAAGTCGCCCTTTCTATACTCCGCGCAAAATTATGGGAAATGGAAGAAATGAAGGCAGCTGCCACTCTGGGTGCTGCGCGAAGCATCATCGGACGGGGCATGCGGGCGGAAAAAATCCGCACGTATAACTATCCCCAAAA
>CAZOTW010000047.1:3119-9815 GCA_964582845.1 uncultured Gammaproteobacteria bacterium | reverse complement strand
ACGACTGTTTATAAATATCTTTTTTGCATAGGTTCCAGAGCTTTTGGCTTGCTTTGAAGTGGTGGGGGACATCACTTCCTTTTTGCCAGATGCCGAAATCGCAGTGCAATGCTTTTGTTAAATCAAAAAACTTTTGTGTATTGTCATCTATGAATTTTTTCAGCGTCACGCCGGCTTTTTCCGCTGCCTGGACATTTTTGAGCGCATTTTCATCGCCGCCGGATAAAAGCAGTGAGTCTTCACCCAAGAGGCGGTGATAGCGGGCAATAGTATCTCCTTGCACAAACTCAAGCGCATGACCGATGTGCGGTGGGGCGTTGACATAGGGGATAGCGCATGTGATATAGAATTTTTTGGTCATGTGGGCTCATTCTATCTTTTTTGGAAGTAGAGCTCAAGGGAAAAGAGGCAGGCAATCAACAATATGATATAGAGAGGGTTATGTAGTTGAAGATAGCGGAGCATGAAGAATAACATAACACCGAGGCTTATGGTAAGTGAACGTCGCACAATATTAAAGAGGAAGAGGGAAGCGAAGTAGCTTACGGCAAAAAGAAAAAGAAAAAAAACTCCAAGAATCGGTCCTTCCGGCGGAAATGTATGGATAATCCAACCAATAGCGCTTAACCCGGATATGCTTATAATCAGCCACCAGATGTTGCGGGGTCGGTTTTGCATAGTTGTATTGTAGGTGTTTACCGCGCCCACTACAATTCTCTAGAATATTGGTATACTATAAAGATTCTCAGAGCTTCAATACACCTATGAAATACTTATCAAAGAAAAATGTGTTGTACATCGCTTTTGCCCAGGCACTCGTAGCAACGCTTGGCAGTTTGTATTTTAGCGAAATACGCCATTTTCCACCCTGTACCCTTTGTTGGTATCAGCGGATCACTATGTATCCACTTGTCACCATGCTTGCGGTTGGTATTGTGCAAAAGGATAAAAACGTCCCTCTGTATGTATTGCCGCTCAGTCTCATAGGACTTGTGATAGCGTTATATCAAAATCTTCTTTCCTACGGTATTCTTCCCGAAGCCATCGCGCCGTGCCAGATAGGAGTTTCTTGCACCACAAAGTACATCGGATGGTTCGGGTTTATCACCATTCCCCTTTTGTCATTTGTTGCATTTTTTGTTATAACTCTTTGTATGCTGATATATAGAAAAGGAGAGAAATCATGACACAAGAAGCGAAAATGCTACTTGGTATTGGGGTGGCTACCATTGCACTCGTTTTGGGAGCTGCGTTTATCTTTGGTCGTTCATCTCAAGCTCCATTGGCTACAGAGAAGGTGGATGAAACACTGCTTGTTCGAAATGACAGCAATAAAACAGGAAGCCCTTCTGCGAAGGTGAAGTTGGTAGAATTTGGCGATTATCAATGTCCCGCTTGTAGCGTCGTGCATGTTCCAGTGAAGCAATTAGTACATGATTATAGCGACAAAATTCTTTTTGTTTTCCGTAATTATCCTCTGTCTCAACATCAAAACGCTTTGGTGGCGGCTGAGGCGGCTGAGGCGGCAGGCAAACAAGGAAAATATTGGGAAATGCATGATATGCTTTATGAACGTCAGCAAGAATGGGGAGAAAGCAAGAAAGCGATGGATTATTTTACAGGATATGCTAAAGAGATAGGGTTGGATGAGAACACATTTACCCAAGACGTCAAAAGTAACAAGTTTGCCGCCAAGATTCAGGCTGACCAGGATGACGGTGATGCGCTGGGGGTGAATGCAACACCGACATTTTACATAAACGGTCAAAAGTTTACCGATAACCTATCGTATGAAAGTCTGAAGAAGGCTATCGATGCAGCTATGCCAAAGTAAGCTGACGTAATTTAAGGGACACCTCCCCTATTTGTGATTCGCCAAGTGTTGTGCTATGGTTTTTGGTACCATGCAGCCTGATTTGGTTATCGTCATACTTGTGATCGTTAGCGGATTTGTGGTGCTTGGCTGGATAATTAAAAACGAACTTTCCAAACTCTCCGAAAAGAAAGAAGATACGACGATGGTCGAGTGGCTCAAATCCATGCAGGCCACGATCGAGCACACAAATAAGACTCTCAATGAAGCCATGCGCGGCTCAACGGTGGAAATGACGCGCACCCTTCAGTCAAATTCCCGGCAACTCAATGAACGGCTCGATGAAGCCGCCCGCGTGATTGGTGCCCTTAACAAAAACGTCGGTGAGATGTCGGAAGTCGGGCGGGGAATCCGAAGCCTTCAGGAATTCTTACAATCCCCCAAGCTTCGAGGAAATATCGGCGAGCAAGTCCTCAAAGACATGATCGGACAGACATTTCCGAAAAACTCTTTTCATTTGCAATATTCATTTAAATCCGGTGTGAAGGTGGATGCGGTGCTCAAAACCGAAGCAGGACTCCTCTGTATCGATTCCAAATTTCCGATGGAAAATTTTACCCTGATGCATAAAGGTGAAACGGAGACGATTCGTAATCAGGCAAAACGCGATTTTATCGCGGATGTCAAAAAACACGTCGCAGATATAGCAAAAAAATATATTTTACCGGAGGAAGGAACGCTTGACTTTGCTCTTATGTATATCCCATCGGAATCCGTATATTACGAAATTGCAAATCTTAACGAACTTATGGAATATGCGCGATCTCTCCGGGTCTATCCGGTCTCCCCTAACACTCTCTACGCCCATCTTCAGGTGTTGCTTTTGAGTTTTCAGGGAAAAGACCTTGAACAAAAATCCCGCGAAATTTTCCGTCTCCTTCGTGCGATACAAAAAGACTACGGAAAAGTAGAAGATAACTTGAGTACTCTTGGAAAACATATTACTAATGCATACAACGGCATGAGTTCAGTCAACGGTGCGTTTCAGGTGATGGGGCAGAAACTTACACAAACAAAAATATTGGGAGAGAGTAAAGTCGAAGAGAAGACTTGATATGAAAAGGGCGATTATTATTCATGCATGGGAAGAAACACCCAACGGACAATGGCTCCCCTGGTTGAAGAACACATTGGAGAATCTCGGTTGGAAGGTGGACGTTCCGGAAATGCCACATACGAAAAAGCCGAAGTTAAAAGAATGGATGGACACACTGATATCGCTTTCACCGGGAAAAGATACTGTCCTCATAGGACATTCGCTATCTAATTCATTGATCATGAAGTATCTGGAAAGACCGGAGGTCAGAATAAAAAGCGCCATTCTGGTTGCTGCCTGGGATTGGTTAATGGAAGATGTTAAAGAATTTCATCAGACTTTTTTTGAAAACGGCTTTGAATACGAAAAAATTAAAAAGAAGCAAATTCCTATCACTATTGTTAATTCAACGACGGATCCGTGGATAGACTTTGAAAGATCAAAAAAATTGGCAAGCAAATTAAACGCGAAATTTGTTTCTGTTAAAAATGCGGGACACTTTATGGCCCGCGACGGATATACAGAATTTCCACTGTTAGTAAAATTACTTGAATAAATAGTCTATAATTGCTCCACAATGGCAAGAATTCCCCTTGAAGAACGAAAGTTAAATGTTGAGCAGAAAAAAGCCGTTGAGTTTGGCGAGGGCCCCCTCATGATTATCGCCGGAGCGGGGACCGGCAAAACGACGGTTGTGACGGACCGCATCAAATACCTTATATCCGCTGGTCGCGCTAAGCCCCAGGAGATCCTTGCTCTCACCTTCACCGAAAAAGCAAGCCGTGAAATGGAATCGCGTGTGGACATGGCTATGCCCTACGGCGTGACACAAATGTGGATTTCTACATTCCATTCGTTTTGCGATCGCATCCTTCGCGCTGAAGCCATAAACATCGGGTTTGATCCAGGATACAAACTCATGACCGAAGCAGAGACGATATTATTTTTCCGAAAAAATATCTTCCGATTTGACCTTTCGTATTTCCGACCATTAGGCAATCCCACGAAATTTATAAGCGGTATGATACAGCACTTCAGTCGATTGAAAGATGAAGACGTGACGCCGACGGAGTATTTGCGCTACGCGCAAAAAGTCAAAAGTCAAAAGGCAAAAGGCAAAATAGAAGATGATGAAATTCAAAAGACGTTTGAATTGGCTAACGCTTACAGAACATACGAAGAGTTGAAGGTGAAAGAGGGCGTCTGTGATTACGCGGACCTCATCAGTCACACGCTCAAGATTTTCCGAACGCGACCAAATATACTCGCACAGTATCAAAAACAATTTGCCTATATCCTCATCGACGAATTTCAGGATACCAATTTTGCGCAGAACGAGTTGGCGATATTACTTGCAGGCCGAAGGAAAAACATTACGGTGGTCGGCGATGATGATCAGGCGATCTACCGATGGCGGGGGGCGGCAATTTCCAACATGATTCAATTCAGAAAAACTTTTCCGAAAGTGAAAATAATTGTCTTGACGCGTAATTATCGCTCGACCAAAGAAATACTGGACCGATCTTATGACCTTATCCAAAAAAATAATCCAGATAGACTGGAGATTGCGGCAAAAATCGATAAAAAACTGGAAAGCGTTCGCCGGGTTAACGGTGAACAAATCCAATTACTCTTTGCAGATCGTGTAGAAAACGAAGCGGATGCAGTTGCAAGGGAAGTCAAAAGTCAAAAGTTAAAAGTCAAAAGTGATGGAACAGAATATGAATGGAGTGATTTTGCGATTCTTGTCCGGGCAAATAATCATGCCGAACCATTTGCTCAGGCATTGGGTCGGGCGGGGATACCGTACCAATTTTTGGGACCCGGGCAACTGTTTCGCCAACCAGAAGTGAAAGATCTCATTGCGTACCTTAAGATTCTTTATAACTTCGAAGATAGTGTCGCCATGTACCGAGTGTTGACTATGGATTGGCTTAATCTCCCCGCCCGCGACGTAGCCGCCATATCTAATTACGCGAAAAAGTACGGAATTTCTATATTTGAATCGTGTGAGAAATTAGCTCAGGGGATCGAACCGCGACCATTTGTGACGGATGAAACACAACAGAAAGTAAAAAAATTTGTCGCCATGATCCATAAGCACTTAGGAATGATGAAAAAAGAAACAGCAGGACAAATTCTGTATTATTTTCTTGAGGATACGGGACTTTTGCAGCAGTTGGCAGTATATAAAACTGCAAAGGACGAACGGATCGCATCCAATATTTCTAAATTTTTCAACAAACTCAAAACGTACGAAGTAGACCACGAGGATGCAAGCGTATTTGCGGTGGTGGATTGGATAGAGCTGTCTATGACATTGGGTGAATCCCCGCTTGCGACGGATACGGATTGGAGTGAGAATAATGCCGTGAATATCATGACCATCCATTCGGCAAAAGGGTTGGAATTTGACGTTGTGTTCCTGGTGAATATGGTTTCGCAGAGATTTCCCACCATTGAGCGAAAAGAGCAAATACCTATTCCAGACGCGCTCATCAAAGAAGTACTCCCTGTCGGTGATTTTCATACGGAAGAAGAGCGCAGGCTCTGTTATGTGGGTATGACGCGGGCGCGCGATTATCTTTTTTTCACTGCGGCGAAATATTACGGTGAAGGAAAACGGGAAAAGAAATTGTCGCCGTTTATCCCAGAAGCGGTTGGAGAAGAAGCGGCATCAAAAGTTACTTACCAAGAACCCGCTTCCACAAAACAATTATCGTTTTTGGACTGGGAACCCTCCTCCGCCAAGGCTTCGGAGGACAAGGAAGCGGTCCGACAATCTATTTCCTATTTATCCTATTCGCAACTAAACACCTTTACGACGTGTCCGTTACAGTATAAATATCGGTATATCGTTCGGATTCCCGTGCCTCCGTCAGCCGCGCTTACGTTCGGAAACACGATTCATAAAACCGTTCATGCATTTTATGAATTGGTAAAACAGGGGGAAAAACCCACCAAAGAGGAATTATTACAACTGTTAGAAACTAACTGGTCATCCGTGGGATATGGCGATAAAAAATATGAGGAAAAAATGAAGCGGCACGGGGAAGAACTACTCACGGGGTTTTATGCGAAAGGATATGATCCTAAACGAATCCCCACGGGTTTAGAGGAACCGTTTAAGATAAAAATTACCCCTCGGCTAACGCTCGGGGGAAAAATTGACCGCATCGATACGCTTCCCGACGGAACCATGGAGATTATCGATTACAAAACCGGACAAACGCCAAAGTCACGAGATGTTACTAAAGACATGCAGTTGACCGTGTATGCGTTGACGGCGGCAAATGAAGGCGTTTACCATCGTAAACCGGAAAAAGTAATTGTGTCGTTTTACTTTTTTGAAGATCAACAGAAAATTTCAGCGACGCGAACCCAAGAGCAACTTACCCAGGCCAAAAAGGAGATAGCGGAGAAAGCAGACGAGATATCACAAAGCGATTTTAAACCAACTCCCGGAAAACACTGTGATTTTTGTGAATTTCGCCTTATTTGCGAAGCATGGAATTAAATGAAAAACATGGTGTTGTGCTAGAATAGCGATATGAAAACTCATCCTATTTACCTAGAAGATTCGTACGCGCAGGAAATGGATGCGCAGGTTATGGATGTGCTTTCGGAGGGAACGAATCGTTTTCGCGTGGTCCTTGATAAAACGGTGTTTTACCCAATGGGCGGTGGTCAACCGACGGATCAAGGCGTGTTAACGTCATCTGCATGGAACGGAAAAGTGTATCAAGTACTGATGAAAGACGGTGAAATATGGCATTATGTTGAAGCT
>CAZOTW010000047.1:0-3093 GCA_964582845.1 uncultured Gammaproteobacteria bacterium | reverse complement strand
GGGAAGATAGACTGGAATAGGCGGTTTCAAAATATGCGCGTTCACTCAGGTGGTCATGTTGTGGATTTTGCCATGTATATACTTGGGTATTCTCCAAAACAGCTTACTCCCATGAAAGGCGATCATGGAAAAAAATCGTACATCGTGTATCAGGGGACAGTAGGAAAAGATATTAGAAGTGAGTTAGAGAATAAAAGTAATGAGTTAGTGGGTAAGGCATTGTCTTACGTTACCGCATTAGTCTCTTTTGAGGAACTTCAGAAGGACGCTATTTACTTGCAGCCTGGACTACCGACCAATAAACCGTTACGGAAACTTTCCCTGGAAGGCGTCGGGTCGGTCGGCGACGGCGGGACGCAAGTAAAAAATACGAGCGAAATAGGCAAAATTTCTATTCCTTCTGTTACGGAAGAAAACGGAAATACCATTGTAGTGTATAGAATTGGGTAATTAATGTTCAGAAGAAAAGATAGGATAATAGATAGTTTTTCCGCCGAAGCCTTCTTTGAATTTGGTAAATCCAATCCACGCCGTATTTTCTTTTGGCATGCGTTCGTCCCAAGCGCCAACAAAATCAAACGACGTGCATCCTCTCCTTTTTGATAGTAAAAGCGCTTCCCAGACAAGGAGTGTCGGCGCAAATAGTTTCTTCCCTTCACGACTTGCCCCGGCGATCCAATAGTAGGCGACCCTGTCCCAAAAAAGTATAAGTACACCGCCAACTAATTGATTTGTCTGTGAATACGCAAGAAGTATTGCGGCGTGTTTGGGTGCAAAAATTTGCCAGAGATTTTTTATACCATGCGTTGTGATGAAGCCCAAAAAGCCGGCGGATTTATTTTTTATTTTGATAAGGTCATCGATCTTTGATGATTCACGGATCACCACGTCATGTTTCATGGCTCTCCGTACCCCGCGGCGCTTGGCTTCAGAAAACGCAGAAAAGATATTTTCCTCTTTTTGTTGTAGGTCAACGACGATGGTTTTTGTCGGCAGAAATGGCGATCTATTTATCCGAACATGCGCGGAGAGCTCCTTGATCCATGCGGTAAACTCATCGGGGTTCTGCGTTTGAAGGGGTTCCACTGCGAGCGTTTTGACATGATGACGCTCTAGGATTGGGAGGAGTTTGGATAATTTCGGCAAATGCTCGGGTCTATGAATTTTGGCGAGTGTTCCGGTTATGGGAATATTGCGTAAAAATATTTGCACGCGATCAAGGATGATAACGGACCACCCCAATTGCTTTATATAATCAGCATACAGAGAAGATTGTTGCGGTTCCATATTATTTTATTAACATATTAACATGTTACCATGCTGAAATAATTAATATAGAGCTATGAGAACGTTGATTTTATACGGAGAAAAAACCAGCGAGCGTAATCTGCGATTGTATACAGTTGATACAAGACTGGTTTTATAACCAAGTCATACGACCCGATAAATTCTACAAGATTTGGCCGATACCCCTCTTTGAATCGATGGAATCCATACCATGGATCATGAGGGTCGGGGTTTGGTCCTATTGCTCCCCATAGATCAAACGATGTGAGCCCTTGTTTTTTTGCCCATTTAGCAATCTCCCAAAGAAGAAGATTGGGTGCCATGGTTTCCCGATTATTCCGTGACGATGCACCGTACGGGTAATAGAGCGTGTTGTGCCAAACAAACACAATCCACGCAGCAAGGATATGTTGTTGATATGAAGCGGTAAATAAATGCGCTATGCGGGCGTCTTTTAGTATGCGCCACATTTCTGTGTGGTAGCGCTCGTTATGTGCGTAAAACCCCTGTCGCAGAGTTGTTTCTTTTGACAACCGGAGATAGGTATCAAATGCGTTATCTGAATTGTCCTGTGCTATGACCACGCCATGTTTTTGGGCGACGCGGATATTGTACCTCGTCTTGCTGTGCATCGCGGACAATAGCTCATTGTCTGATTTAGTAAGGTCCAGGACGAACGTGTAGCGGGTAAAAAGAGGGTGATGAGCGGGACGTAATAAGGGGGAAGGGGGAAGGCTTGTCCCGAGCGATGTCGAGGGAGGGTAGTGGGTAGGGAGAGGGATGTTTGGTTCGAGTTGGATTGCGATGGCATTTTTTTGTTTACCCAACAGCGTAAGTTCGACGATCATTTCGCGAGTTGGGAGCGGGCCCTTAGGGAAGTACCCGATGGTAAACGGCGTATGGGGAATCCGGTGGAATGTAATTTGCCAACCGTCTATTAACTTGTCATGTTTAAAAATACCAAGTCTCGCAGTGTCCACGCCCATGGCGCGTCGAAACTCTCCCCACGCCCACGATTGCAACGGATGTGTGGCAAAACTATCCCATTGGGTTTTCCATTTGGCATCATCGATCGATCGGATTGATATATCGGCCTTCATATACCATGATTATCTCGCTTTTGATCATATGTTACAATGGTGGTGATGAAGAAAAAGGGAGCAAGACGGATGAGAAAAACATATCAGGAAGAAGCTATCGCGTGGCTTCCTGTCGATAGCAGATTATTTCCTTTTATTTCTTTCTCCCACGTCCGCGGAATCGCACGTGTTTTTTTGATCATAGAGATGGTTTTATCCGTTACGATGGTGATCGGGAGTCTTTGTATTGTTAGCCTCAAATTTTTGCTGAAATAACAAATAGCTGACAAATTCCTGCCAAAAGTTGCATTCTTTCGGGAAATAGATACAATTTGAAAAAGAATATGTCAAGTGGCGGCTATCTCTTAGGGTACGATTTAGGCAGTTCCTTTATCAAAGCATCGCTTATTGATATTGGAACTGGCGAACTAGTTGCAAACGCCGCATCCACAGACAGAGAACTTACGATAGATTCCCCAAAGCCCGGTTGGGCCCAGCAACATCCTGATATGTGGTGGAAACATATCGTCCAAGCAACGTTAAAAATTAAGATAAAAGTAGGGAATAAGCTAAAGGATGTAAAAGCGATCGGCATAACGTATCAGATGCACGGTTTGGTTCTCGTAGATAAACACATGAATGTGTTGTACCCATCAATTATTTGGTGTGACAGCCGCGCCGTAGAGCTGGGCAATAAGGCATTCCAAAAAATCGGTGAAAAAAAATG
>CAZOTW010000046.1:0-10070 GCA_964582845.1 uncultured Gammaproteobacteria bacterium | reverse complement strand
AGATGTAGCCGAGTTTCCTGCAAATAATGTACCACATATAGCATACCAGAAAAATTAAGCTTCGCCTGGAGTTTCGGGGAGTTAAAATCGGTTCCCGATCCATACTTCCCGCGCGAGATAATAGAGGAAGCGAAATCCCGTGGGGATGGCATACGCCGTTGTATGGCCGCCGATCCTGTTGCCTTCGCGGGTGGGAATTTCCACGATAGAATATTTTCGTTTGAGCGCGCGTATGGTCATTTGATACTCCACACAAAACCCTTTGGCATCCAAGTGGAGCTGGGACAATGCGTGCTTGGTAATTGCGCGGTAGCCGTTGATGGTATCGGTGATGTGGCCATTCCATAAGACATTCACTATCCATGTAAATGTGCGGTTGGCCCAGGCGCGAAATTTAAAAACTGTATCATCTTCTTCATTTCTGGCGCCTTTCATAAATCGTGAAGCGATAGCAAGCGTGGCTCCTTTATCGATACGATCAATAAGCAGGGGAATATCCCTAGGGTCCTCGTTGCCGTCCGGGCTAAAAAAGACCAAAATGTCGTTTTTGGCGTGTGCCGCTCCTATGATAAACGCCTGCCCTCGTCCTGGTTTTTGTTGCGGAATAACGGGAATATTGTGTTTGGCGAAAAACTCTTTTGTCCCGTCGGTGGAGTGATAATCTACCGCAAAATATTCAAAGGATGAAGACCTAGGTAAGCGGGGGACGATGGTGCGTACCCCCTCTATCTCATTGCGGGTTAAAATAATTATGGAAGCCTTTGGTGTATGTTTCTTGCCTCTTCGCATATGCACATCATACCGCATGAATAATATGTTGAAAAGTTTTTCGATCGTGCTCGGGGATTTTCTCTTGCTTTTGGTTTGCGGTTGTTTATAATGCATACACGATGAAAACCATCATTTTGTGCGGTGGAATAGGGTATCGCCTAAAAGAAGAAACGGAATTTAAGCCAAAGCCGATGGTGCTTATCGGAAACAAACCCATCCTCTGGCATATCATGAAGATCTATAATCACTTCGGGTTTAACGATTTCATCATCGCTCTTGGTTATAAAGGAGATTACATCAAAGACTATTTTCTCAATCAGAAATATTTTACGCATGATTTTACTCTGTATACCAAAACAGGAAGAACTCATATCCATCGCGCTTCAACGGAACATTCTATTATTGATGATTTTAAAATAACGTTTGTGGATACCGGTCAGGAAACGCGGCCGGGGGAGCGGATTTTGCGTGTTGCTGATTATATCCCTGACGATGATGAGGACTTTATGCTGACCTATGGGGATGGCGTAGGGGATGTGAATCTCAAGAAGCTCTTAGCGTTTCATCGGAAACAGAACACCATCGGGACTATTACCGGGGTGCACCCGCGTAGTAAGTACGGGCAGTTACTCATAGATGCAAAGAAAAAAGTGAAACAATTTGTAGAAAAACCTTCACTCACTGAGTGGGTAAATGGGGGATTTATGGTATTTAAAAAGAAATTTTTTCAGTATCTGAAACCCGGAGAATTTGAATACGAAGGCCTTCAGCGGCTCGTCCGCGAAAACCAATTATCCCTCTATGTCCATGACGGATTCTGGCATGCCATGGATACCTACACTGATGTAGAAAGTCTCAATTTATACTGGGCTGCCCAGCCACAGTGGAAGCTATGGAAGGATTAAGCGGTCAAAGGATTTTAGTCACCGGCGGCACAGGATTTGTGGGCAGTCATTTGGTGGAAGTTCTGGTGAAGCGTGGGAATCGGGTGATCGTACCATTTCGTTCGTTAGATCCGTATTCTTACTTTGCGAGCGTCGGGTTAGACAAAAAGACAGTGCTAACGGTTTGTGATATACGCGACAACGAGCGGGTATTTGATATCGTCACCCGATATGAAGTGGATAGTATCGTTCATCTCGCTGCCCAATCGATAGTCGCTACTGCGTATGCCAATCCCGAGGAAGCCATAACCAGCAACGTGGTGGGGACGACCAATATATTAGACGCGGCAAGACGAAATAAACGGGTGACTGGTGTGATTGTTGCCTCAAGTGACAAAGCATACGGGAAAAGTAAGAGAGAGTACGAAGAAAACCATCCGCTTGCCGGCGACCACCCGTATGAAGTAAGTAAAAGCGCAGCCGATCTCATCGCTCAAGCATACTTCAAGACATACGCGTTGCCGGTCGTTATTACCCGATTTGGAAATATTTACGGTCCGGGAGATCTCAACTTCAACCGCATCATTCCCGGTCTCATAAAATCCATTATTGCAAAGGAAAAGCTGGAAATTAGGAGTGACGGCACATTTGTCCGCGATTATATCTATGTCAAAGACGTCGTTTCCGCGTACCTCACCCTTCTTGCCCATCTCGAAAAGGTAAAAGGGGAGGCATTTAATATAAGCACCTCGGACTCGTATTCCGTTGTCGCACTCATCAAAAAATCAGAACATATTCTTCGCAAAAAAGTCCAATACGTTATCCAAAACACACAGGTAAACGAGATACCCTATCAGCATCTCAATTGGGATAAGATAAAAAAGTTGGGTTGGAAACCGAAATATACGCTACCGCGCGGTTTGACGGAAACATACCATTGGTATAAAAAGAACAAGAAGGTATTTAGGGGGTAGGCTTGTCCCGAGCGAACCTGTCCCGAGCGAACCTGTCCCGAGCGAAGTCGAGGGAGTCGAGGGAGGGTAGTGGGTAGTAAAACAGATGATGAGGAAGGAGGACTCGATAGAACGGGGTAAAAATAGTATGGCAAAAACATCGATGAGTGTCGTTATACTTTGTGGAGGGCGGGGTATACGACTTGCCGGTGAGGCCACGTATATACCCAAGGCAATGGTGCGTATAGGCCAGCGCCCGATTATCTGGCACATCATGAAGCGGTACGCGCTTTTTGGCTACACGAAATTTATTCTGGCTCTTGGGGCAAAAGGAGAATTGATCCGTGATTATTTCCTCAATTACGAAAATTATACCGATGATGTCCGCGTGCAGTTGGAAAATAAACGCGTCGATCATCTGACGCGTCATCAGGAAGATGATTGGGAAGTGACGTTGGTCGATACGGGTCAGGAGGCCAATTCTGGTGCGCGCGTTGCCCGATGTAAAAACTACATTGAGGGGGATGAATTTATGGTGACGTACTCGGATAATCTAGCAAACATCGATTTCACCAAACTTATCGCATTTCATCGAGAAAAAAAGAAAGTAGGGACTATAACCGGTGCCATACCCCCGTACCGGGAACTGGAATTTCATGTCCAGGATGGGGTAGCGATCGGACATTTTGACCCTATGAAAGCGAAATCTCAGGAACGGTATATAAATGGGGGATACATGATATTTACTAAAAAGATTTTTTCGTATCTTTCCGCGTTTGCTGAGTGCCGCCTTGAAAGTGAAGTCTTTGAGAAACTGATTGGCGCCCGGGAACTTGCAGTCTATCCGCACCATGGATTTTGGCGATGGCTGGATACGGATCGTGATCATGAATATCTGACCGGTCTTGTGGAGAAAAATAACATGTATTGGCTGCAGGAATAAAGGAGGTATATGAAAAAGCAAAAAAAGGTCGTCATCATTACGGGTCCGGGATTTGAAGATGTTGAAGCGCTCTATCCATACTACCGATTACAGGAAGAGGGGATAGTGGTGGATGTGGCAACAAGTAGCGATGCTCCGGTGAAGGGGAAACATGGGATTCCGCTTTCGCCAACCATCATGCTACAGGATCTGACGCCCAAACAGTATGATGCGGTTATCATTCCCGGCGGACTTGAAGGGCCGGATCGAGTACGACAACAGCCGGAAGCAGTCGAATTTGTGAAAAAAATGTTTGCAACCGGAAAGCTTGTTTCCAGCATCTGCCATGGTCCCTGGGTCTTGGCTTCAGCGGATATTCTCCAAGGAGGGAAAGTCACTTGTTATATCGGGATGAAAGACGATGCTATCCATGCAGGTGCCATCTATACGGGTGCTGCCGTTTCTGTCGACGGCAACATTATCACTTCTGACCATCCTCGTCACGTGCACGAATGGATGAAAGAAACAGTGAAGTATCTTAAATAACCAAATTCATATCGCGTATGATCGTCCACCTGTATCGGAGTAAAAGCGACATCGAAAATTTATCGCGTTTCAAAACGATGCTGCCCAACGGTGTAGATCGATATGACTACAAAGGGTATGTAGTGAATAAGCCGTGGGGATACGAATATCTTATGTATGAAAACGAGTCTGTGGCAATTTGGATGCTGCATGTTAAACAGGGCCATGGGACGTCGATGCATTGTCACCCCAATAAAAAAACATCGCTCATCGTAATCCGTGGCGAGGTGGTATGTTCGACGCTTGAAGGATTTATGACCAGAAGAGCAGGGGAGGGGCTTATTATCGAATCATCGGTATTTCATTCGACACGGGCAACAAGTCCTCGTGGGGCAATGGTTATGGAAATAGAATCGCCTCCCAATAAGCGCGATCTAGTGCGATTGAAAGACGCCTACGGCAGACAGGGAAAACAGTATGAAGGGATTTCCGAAATGTCAAAAGATGTCCACCTCTATGAATACATCAATTTTTGCTCCATATCTCCGAAAGTGCGTTCCTCCCGCCGCTTCGGAAATTGTATCATGAGCCTCTGTCTGCATAATCGTCTTCATACGGTGCACCATAGAATTAGACGAGACTCATCTGATCTTTTGTGTCTTCTTTCAGGGAATCTTTCTGACCACACTGGAAAAATAATATTGGCAGCTGGAGAAGTTGCTGCCGTATCAGAGCTTCGGAAAATTTCCCGTCTCGTTGCCTTTCGTGCTATTATGTACCTCACGCTTCGACTGCGACCGAAGCACGCGTATCAATCAAAGAAGGCAATGCGATGATAAAACTATCTGATTATATTGCTGATTTTGTTGCAAAAAACGTTTCTCAAGATGTATTCTTCATTACAGGTGGCGGCGCAATGCATCTGAACGATTCATTCGGCACCAACACGCACCTTCGATATTGGTGTTGTCATCATGAGCAAGCGTGCGCAATGGCCGCAGAAGTTTACAGTCGGCTCAAAGGATTTGCGTGTGTGAATGTTACCACCGGTCCCGGGGGCACGAATACGCTTACGGGTTTAATTGGTGCTTGGCTGGATTCAGTTGGGGTACTTTTTATTTCTGGAAACGTCCGAAAACCATTTTTGGGAGCGGGGAGAAACGGTCTTCGTCAGATGGGTATCCAGGAGCTCAATATTATTGACGTAGTGAAGCCGATCACCAAATACGCCAAACTTATTCTCGATCCTGAAACGATACGCTTCGAGCTGCAGAAGGCTTCTTACATCGCAAAATCGGATAGACCCGGTCCAGTGTGGCTCGATATTCCGCTAGACGTTCAGGCAGCGATGATAAACGAAAAATCACTCAAGTCATATAATCCGCCTACCGTAAGCCGACAATCATATCAACATGTTAACACGTTGATACAAAAAATTATTCCGCTCCTAGCCGCTGCCCAAAGACCGGTTGTACTAGTGGGTGGCGGGGTGCGGATAGCAGGAGCAAACAGAGAATTATTAACGCTCATCAAGAGATTAGGGATTCCCGTTTTGACGAGCATGTCTGCCCATGACCTCGTTCCGTCTTCGCATCCTTTGTATTTCGGCCGACCTGGGCCTTTTGGTGAACGGGTCGGGAATTTTGTCGTACAGAATAGCGATTTTGTTCTTGCGATTGGATCCCGATTGCACCTGTGGGATATTGGCCTAACTGTGGGAGGATTTGCACGTGCCGCAATTAAAGTGATCGTGGATATAGATCAAGCCGAACTTAACAAGTCCACAATTACTCCTGATGTTGCCATTCAGAGCGACGCGAAATTTTTTATTCATAGCTTAATGAGCATGCCCACGCTGCCCCGGAAGCAAGAATGGCAAACGTGGTTATCATACTGTAGGCGCATCCGTAAAACATATCCGGTCGTGCTACCCACGTATGTGAAAGAAAAACATTACGTGAATTCCTATTACTTTACCGAAGTTCTTTCTGATGAACTTGCCCCTGGTGATATCATCGTCACAGGAAACGGCACGGCATTCACCGGCACGCGGCAGGCGTTTAAAGTCAAGAGTGGCCAGCGGCTTATTTCCAATATCGGCTGCGCATCCATGGGCTACGATTTACCTGCGGCAGTGGGTGCAGCGGTTGCGACGCGTAAAAAGAAACGGATTATCTGTATTGCCGGTGATGGCAGCATTCAGATGAACTTGCAGGAACTTCAAACTATCGTTCACCATAAACTCCCGATTAAAATATTCGTTCTCAATAATGATGCATATCTTGCTATCCGTAACACCCAGGATACATATTTTAGCAGCCGATATATTGGGGCGGACAAAGCGCATGGGGTAAGCTGTCCGGATATGGTAAAAATTGCCAGAGCATACGGTATCCCGGCATTCCGGATAAAAAATCATGCGGGCATGCGGCAAATGATTAAAAAAATTATTACGATGAAAGGTCCGGTTCTTTGCGATATCCTCATGAATCCCAAACAACCGCTTATCCCCAAATCATCGTCTTTGATCCGGCCGGACGGAAGCATGGAAAGTAAGCCTCTTGAGGACATGTATCCGTTTTTGCCGCGGGAAGAATTTAAAAAAAATATGGTGATCCCGCCCATCGCTCCAGAGGACGTATGAAGAGACAAACTCATCAAATCTTACCACTTCATTACGTGGCGCCCGCCGTAATACGAGACATCGGGTTAGCATGTTTTCGCCGGGCAGGCGTGTCTCCGGGCATGTCCCGTTTGGTCGTTGAGAGTTTAGTAGTTACGTCACTTCGGGGCGTAGACTCTCACGGTATACGGCTTATCCCACATTACGTCCGAGCGATTATGTTGGGTAGGGTCAACATGGCACCCCGTCTGAGGTTTCACAAAACGTTGCCAGGGACAGGTATTTTGGAAGCGGATAATGCGTTAGGTATTATTGCCGGTACGCGAGCGATGGAGGAAGCCATTCGGATGGGTAACAACGTTGGCATGGGGGCAGTGGCTGTCGCTCACTCGTCCCACTTTGGCGCTGCAGGGTTGTATACGATAAAAGCGGCAAAACGTGGGATGATCGGATTTGCGTGTACTCACGTGGAAGCGTTAGTGTTGCCGCCTAACGGCAAGAAGCCATTTTTGGGGACTAACGCGATAAGTATTGCGGTACCTTGTGCAGGTGAGGACCCGATTTGTTTGGATATGGCAACGACAACTATGACGCTTAATAAGCTTATGATGTACAGAGCGGCCCACAAGAAAATTCCCGAAGGTCTGGTGGCGGACAAAAATGGACGGATGACGACAGATCCTACAAGAGCTGTGTATCTTACCCACTTTGGTAGCTACAAAGGTTACGGATTTGCCTTTATGGTGGATATGTTTTCCAGCATGCTTTCCGGTATGCCCTGGGGGCCTCACCTGACTCCGATGTTTCCTTTAACCGGCGACAAAAGGAATCTTGGCCACTTTTTCTGGGCTATTAACATCAAAGGATTTCAGAAGCTTGAAACGTTCAAACGCCGTATGAGGAAAATGGCGGACGAACTTCGTACGATTCCGTCGGTTACCGGCGACTCAGTCATGGTTCCGGGTGATCCAGAGAAACATGAGTATGACAAACGGATAAAAAGCAACCGGATTCCAATTCCTCAAGCTGATTATGCATCACTTTGTGCTGTTGCGAAGGAATTAGGGGTTACGATAGACAATTAGGTACCTGTATGAATTCTTACCAACACATCGTTGAACAAAAAATTCGTGTCTTAAAACAACAACAGTTGCAAAAACTACCTTCGGTTATTCGCGCAGTGTTGTTTGATTATGATGGAGTCCTTGTAGACTCCAACCACGATCATTTTATGGCGTGGAAACATGTATTCGCGGGGCAGGGGATTAGGATTACGAAAAAGGTATTTTTACCGCTTGAGGGTTTGAGCCCGACAGGTATCGCGCAGGCGCTTGCGAAACATTATCGTCTACCCCAAGAACGATGTGGGGAGTTAGCAGACGCAAAACATACATATTACCAGACACATCACACGTTCCGATTGTACCCTGGGGTACAACGAGTGATACGCGAGTTGAAGGATCGAGGTATCCGCGTGGGACTCGTGACGGGTGGGATATTTCCAAGAATAAAAGAAGCAACACCGGCATATTTTTTGGCACTGTTTGACGTGGTGATTACCAGCGATATGGTCAAGCATAATAAACCGCATCCGGATCCGTATCTCAAGGCCCTTACAGAATTACATATGAAAAAAGATCAGGCAGTCGTTGTTGAAAATGCGCCACTGGGGATTCAATCGGCAAATGCCGCAGGCATATACTGTATAGCGGTAGCTACGACGTTTCCCTGCCGGAAACTCACTGCAGCTAATCGATGTATAAAAAATATCGGTGAGTTACGTGATATTATTTTCCCTGAATCTTAATATGATGACGAACATAATAAAAAAGAATATCGTATCGTATTACAAAAAAACGTTTCCGAAGAAAAAATTTGTTCCCGGTACTTCCCCTGTTCCCGTATCGGGGAAAGTATTTGACGAAAAGGAACTTCTCAGTGGAGTTGAAGCGGTTCTTGACGGGTGGTGGACAGAAGGCAGATTTGCGCTGGAATTTGAGCGGGAGTTTGCAAAATTCCTTGGCGTCAAATACGTGAGTCTCGTTTCTTCCGGTTCGTCAGCAAATTTGGTAGCCCTGAGCGCACTTACGTCTTCAATATTTCGGGAAAAAGCCCTCAAACCCGGCGATGAGGTCATTACCGTGGCGACTGGGTTTCCTACGACGGTAAATCCCATCATTCAAAATCGCGGGACGGCGGTTTTTTGCGATAACGACATCGTCACCAAAAACGTCAATCCCAAGGATTTAGAAAAAGCGATCACACCCAAAACCCGTGTCATCATGATGGCACATACGCTTGGGAATCTCATGCCACTTGACGAAATTATGGCTTTGGTTGCCAAATATAATTTGTGGTTTATCGAAGACTGCTGCGATGCGTTAGGCGGGAAGTATAAAGGAAAATTAGCAGGAACGTTTGGACATATTGCGACGTTTTCGTTTTATCCCGCTCACCAGATTACGATGGGGGAGGGAGGAGCGGTGGTAACGAGCGATCCGAGGATCCATCGCGCTGTCCGACAGTTCCGGGATTGGGGCCGCGACTGCTGGTGTGATACGGGAAAAGATAATACCTGCAAAATGCGGTTCGGGTGGAAAATGGGCGAGTTGCCATATGGGTATGACCATAAATACATCTATTCGCAAGTTGGGTATAACCTGAAATTGACGGACATGCAGGCGGCAATCGGTGTTGCGCAACTTGCGAAATTGCCGGGATTTATCAGAGCCCGGAGGGAAAACTATAGTAGGTTACTTAGGGAACTTAAGTCACTTAACAAATATTTCATTTTTAACGAAGTACTCCCTGGGGCTGACCCCTCATGGTTTGGGTTTCCCATTGTCGTGAGAGACGGGGCACCGTTTACCAAATTGGAATTGGTGACATACCTTGAACATAATCACATTGCTACCCGGAGTATATTCGCGGGCAACTTGACTCGGCATCCTGCATATCTGAAACGGAAAGATATTCGGATAGTCGGGACGCTGAAAAATTCCGATAAACTCATGAATGATGGTTTCTGGATCGGCGTCTATCCGGGGATAACCAGTCAGATGCTTACCTATGTGAAAAAAACAATCTCTTCATTTGTTCTTCAGTACGAAAAACCCGGTAGATAGTTTTAGAAAAACGAGCGGATACTTTTTATTACATGCGAGATTTCAGTATCACGTAAATGGGGGAAGAGCGGAAGAGAAAGGCCCTCCTGACAGAGTGCTTCCGACACGGGAAAATCTCCTTTTTTGTAGCCGAGCGTGCGAAATGCCCTTTGCGTGTGGATGGGACTGGGATAATGAATACCGGTCATGATATGATTTTTCGCTAGATACTTCATAAGTGCGTCGCGGTGTTTGGTGCGTATGACGAAAAGATGAAACACACTGCGG
>CAZOTW010000045.1:388-11406 GCA_964582845.1 uncultured Gammaproteobacteria bacterium | reverse complement strand
GATATAGTCTCTATTATTTCTAAAGCCTGTTTTGAATGGTGATTACTTAGCACATCGATAATTTTCTTTTGAACATCGTCAGAAAAATTATTTGCATGTTTTTTAATTACTCCATAAAACCCCTTATTCCAATATTTATCTATCAAACTTAATGCTCCAATTTTTACATCATCAGAGGCATCTTCAATAAATAAAGATAACGAGTAATAAAGAATTATTTGGAATTTTCTAATTTTTTGAAGCCAATACCATCCTGCTTTCTGATGATAAAGGTCTGATAGAAGTGATCTAAAAATTAGATTAATCTCATTCCCCGCAGGTTTAACCTTTTCCGCATATTTGTATAAAAGGTTAATTTCGTGATTACCTAATGTTTCCGATCCGATCTCATTACCGTACAGAAGCGATGTAGCATGTAATAACAATCTAGATTTTTCATATTCATTTATTGGACTTTTGGTTCTAATATTACTTAATGCCTTGTTTATTACTACAGACAAATCATCGCTTTCAGGTTTCTTTATTAATGCTTTGGCTTTGACAGATTGAGATATAGTTGTCGTGTTTACAGGAGTGATGGCTTTTTCTGGTGCACTTTCAATAACTGATAAACTTTTTTCCGTTGAAGCATCGACAATTGGATATATATCACTAGGAAGCTGACAGGCAATTAGTAATTGTAGATCTTTGTCTGATTTAAATGTTTTGTAAGTGATTTTATCTTGGATTGGACTTAATATTATATTTCTTTTTGTTTGATCTCTTTTCGAAAGAGTCATATCTTTTACGAAAAATAGAAATGGAGTGCCTTGAGTATTATGCCTTGTTAATCCCTCACTTATTTCTTGTTCAAATCGTCCCTCTCCAGTGCTTTTTCCCATTACATAAATCAAAATATTACATGTATTTAATAATTTTTCCTGAACGGTTTTTTGAGGTGGATCACCAGATGAAGGTAAATTATTAAAATCACTTGCAGTAATTATGAAGCCATTCTTAAACTCATTATTACTGGACATTTTACTACAAACTTCTTTAATGAGCGTTGCTTCGTGTTCAACATCGTCTGGTCTGGCGATAAATATTTTTATTACTTTGGGATCTGTCATAGTATATATATCTATGTATATTATACTGCGTTTAATTTTATTTATCCTATAATCCGCTATTTTAAAGTAATTTTCGCAAAACAATCGAACAATCCCACGGAATTTGATATTAAAAAATTAAAAGCATACAAAAGACAGCTGGGTTATCGATATGCATCTTCAATCAAGTTTCAGGTTATTACGCGCCAAGGTCAAGATTTTCCCAAACCAACCTACGACGATTTAGTACAAGAGATAACTGAAAGTTAAAAAATTTGCGGGTTCTTTTTGATCGCCTACGGCGAATGTTCGAGCCGATCCGATTTAGCTGTCCCAGAAGTATCTTTCCGCCTTTGGCGGAGTAGAACTTCGGGATCCCGTAATTTCTCGGCAATGTTACCTGTATGTAGCCCGTATCGGATTCGAACCGATGATATCGACGCTGAAAACGTCGTGTCCTAGGCCGCTAGACGAACGGGCCAACGATGTCATTATATCAAAAATTGCCGGAAATTACTGGGAAAAACCCGTTGTCCTAGGCCGCTAGACGAAGGGGGCCTACATTAACAAATAACCCAATAAGCAAATAAACAAATAAGCAAATTAGCAAAGGCCTGAAGCCTTTTCAGTTGCCTTGCTCATTGTACCAAATTAGGGCTTTTTAGAGAAGCACAGGCGGCAGCGGGGTTCGTACGCGTCATTTGTTCCCACGAGCGCGGGATCGGCAAGAAGCGGGTTTACCACCTCTCCTTTGACTATGCGCTTGTGATAGACGGCATCTTTGCCGCAGATAGCGCACTTGGCAGATCGTTTCGTCACCTTGTCTGCCATGGCCATAAGCGTAGGGATCGGCGCAAACGGTTGGCGGTCAAACGTCATTGCAAGACCCGCTACCAGCACGTGTTTGCCCTGCATCAGAAGATTTTCGACTACAGGAACGAGTTTCGCGCCAAACCACTGTGCTTCATCGATCGCGACAAGCTGGGTTTTTTTGTCGACAAGCCGGAGAATCTCCGTTGCCTTGGAAACGACGTTTGCATCGAGCGTTTCGCCTGTGTGCGCATAAATTTTCGCTCCTGCTCCATAGCGTTTATCAAGGCTATGTTTAAACGCTTGAGCGGTCTTTTGGTTTTCCTTTGCACTTCTCACCTGGCGGATGAGCTCTTCCGTTTTACCGGAGTACATCGGGCCGGCGATAACCTCGAGGTAGCCTTGTTTAGGCATATGGCGCTATTGTACCACGTCATTAGAAGCGTAGAGAACTTTGAGAGGCTTAGAGATGCTTAGCAAGACCAGAAGCTTAGTAACACAAAATCTAAGCTACTAAGCCTCTAAACTTCTAAGCTTCTCTATTGTTGATCTATTTCGTATTATTTTCGATCAGTTGACTTGAATAGTGAAGATAGTAAGATAAGTATGTTCGGGTATATTTTGGCCGGGTAGTGAATTTTCAGAAGATTATGTTCTTTTATGTTTATGTTCTTGAAAGTCAAAAGGTAAAACAATGGTACGTTGGTTCAACCAGGCGTCTTGCTCAAAGAGTGAAAGAACATAATCTTGGTTTAAGCCCATCAACGAAAAAATATGGTCCATGGAGACTTATTTACTATGAAGCCTGTCGCAACCAGCAAGATGCAAAACGCAGAGAGATGTATTTTAAAACTAGTCAAGGAGGGAGATTATTAAGGAGCAGATTGAAAGAATATCTCTTTCACCGTCTGCGTTTTGCCTGAAAATCTACAACCCGGTGGCAGAAACTATTGATGAATCAATTTCCGTAGATCTTCTTAGTAATCACATCAAAAGGAGTGCATATCCGTGGGTGGTCCATTGGCGGGGGAATCGATACCTCATGACGAAAGTAGGATTCCATCACCTGGTGCGCGAAGGACGAACATTGAAACACATATTTTCCGTAACGGATGGCATAACATTTTTTAAGCTTCAATTTGATACGGAGACACTTGGATGGAGACTGTTGGAGATAGATACTATCGAATAATTTTCAATTCTCAATTTCCAATTTTCACTGAATTTTCAATGAATCATTGAGACATTGATTGAAAATTAAGAATTATAAATTGAAAATTGCTATGGATTTTAGCCCCTGCACTCCCACCGTCATGCATGTAGACCTCAATTCCTGTTTTGCTACCATCGAGCAGCAGGCCAATCCCTTCCTTCGCGGCAAACCTGTTGCTGTGGCTGCGTACGTAGAAGATCGCGGGTGTATTTTGGCTGCCTCCGTCGAGGCAAAGCGGCTTGGGATTAAAACCGGCATGAGAGTGAGGGACGGAAAATTCCTATGCCCCCAGCTTGTTGTTTTGCCGCCAGACCCCAATAAGTACCGCTTCGTCAACAGGCAACTATTGAAAGTATTACAAAGCTATTCGCCAGAGGTGAGTGTCGAGTCTATCGATGAGATGGTGATGGATGTGGGGTGGATGGTTGTCGGGGTGACCCCTTTAAGGCCTCCCCTTTTGAAGCTAAATGCTATGGTTGAAATTGCTCAAGAAATAAAGCAGAGAATAAAAAGTGAAATCGGCGAGTGGATTACCGTCTCCATCGGTATTGCCCCCAATCGGTATTTGGCCAAGGTCGCGTCTGGACTGCATAAGCCCAACGGGCTCGACCTCATAACGCAGGAGACGATCGCGTCTATTTTTGCCAAACTGAAACTTGAAGATTTGTGTGGCATCAAAACCGCCAATGCCAACAGATTGCGGTTGTCTGGTATTTATACGCCCCTTGCAATGCTTTCGGCCGATGCCAGAACCCTTGAGCGGGCGTTTCATTCGATCGTCGGCTACCATTGGTGGCTCCGATTGCATGGGTATGAGGATGGGTCGATGTACAAAACGTTTAAAGATCAGGCCGCCTTCGCCAAAGGCTTCGGCGAGCCGCAGCAGAAGAGCTTTGGTCAATCGTATGCGTTAGGAAGATCGTATACGCCCCAGGAGCCGGGGCTTCATCAAATCTTGGCCCAGCTCGTCATGAAAATGGGCAGACGTCTCCGTGAGGCAGGCGCTTCTGCGCGAAGTATTGGGGTATCTCTCCTTTTCACTGATTATACCCACTGGGGAGCGCGGGTAACGCACACAACGACGTTTTACGCAGACAGCGATTTGTACCAGCGTGCAAAAGATATGCTTGTCCATGCGCCGAAAAAACCGGTACGAATATGCGCGGTGTACTGCTTTAATCTGCGATACGACCTGTATCGACAGGAAAGCCTTTTGCCAGAAGATCAAAGGAAAAAGCATCTTACCCAGGCGCTGGATGCCGTACATGATCGATGGGGAGATTTTGTTGTCATGCCGGGACGCATGCTTCATATGGAACCCGCTTCGACTCGCGAACGAGGACGAGTCCAGCGAGGCGAGCACAAAGTGCTTGACCGCATCGCTTTTGGCTCGCCTCGCTGAAGCTTTGGCGAAGCGGGAAAAGTGAGAAATCTTGACAGAGTCGCGCTATTTTGAATGGGGGTGTAGAATGAGCCAGATGAAAGATCAACGACCACTTGCTGATGTATTGCGACCGAAAACACTGGATGACGTGGTCGGTCAAGAACATTTGGTTGGAAAAAACGGCGTTATACGAAGACTCCTTGCGTCCGGCTTTCTGCCCTCGATGATTCTCTGGGGACCACCGGGATGCGGCAAGACGACGCTCGCATTTCTTCTAGCTAGTTTAACAAATTCGTATTTTGAGGCGCATTCCGCAGTCACGTCAACTCTTGCCGACGTGCGCCGGATCGTGAAAGAGGCGGAAGAACATTTGAAGGAAGGCAAGAAAACCGTTTTTTTCCTTGATGAGATTCACCGGTTTAACAAAGCACAACAAGACTCTCTTTTGCCCCATGTAGAACGGGGGACCGTGATCTTTATCGGTGCGACCACCGAGAATCCTTCGTTTGAAGTTATCTCACCCCTTTTGTCCCGGTGCCGCGTGTTGGTGTTAAAACCGCTTGAAGAACAGGAGTTAAAACAGATTACAACCACGGCTTGCCGCTATCTAAAGATAACACTGGATAAGGAGAGTGAGGGGTTTTTGTTTGAAATCGCAAACGGGGACGCTAGGGCTCTCCTCAATATATTGGAAATAGCGGCGCAGCTTACCAAAAAAAAGATACTAACGTCTGCCGATATCGAGGAAGCCGCCCAGCGGAAAATGCTCCAGTACGATCAACTGGGCGAGGAGCATTACAACACCATAAGCGCGTTTATTAAAAGCATGCGGGCAAGCGACGTGGATGCGGCACTCTATTACTTGGCCAGAATGGTAGCAGCAGGAGAGGACCCTTTGTTTATCGCTCGGCGCATGGTGGTATTTGCTTCTGAAGACATAGGGATGGCCCAACCGACCGCACTGGTCGTAGCCAACACGGTATTTGATGCGTGTAACAAAATCGGCTATCCCGAGTGCCAGGAAAATCTCGCGCACGGCGTGGTTTATCTCTGTCTTGCGAAAAAAGACCGGAGCGCCTACGACGCCTACATGGCTGCACTTTCCGATGTGAAACAGTATGGCAATCTCGCAATTCCCCTTCAAATCCGTAATGCACCAACCAAGCTCATGAAAGGACTCGGGTACGGTAAGGGGTATGAAAAGTATACAACGGTTAGTCTATTACCAGACAAATTAAAAGGAAAACAGTATTATAGACGTAGGGAGAAGTAATCACGTTGTTATTATTGTCACAAAGGTGGTGATGAGAAGTGGATGATATACAGATAGGAAAAATTTTACACTACTACGACAAAATCGGCGTTGCCGTCGTTGAGGTGATGAATAAACCGTTGAAAGTCGGCGATACGATAAAAATTTCCGGCCATGATAAAGAGTTTACGCAAGTCGTCAGTTCACTGCAGGTCGAACATAAACAGATTACCGAGCTAAAACCCGGGGAAACGGCGGGTATGAAAGTGGACCAAGCGGTACATGAGGGTGATGTGATATATTTAGCAACGCACGCATAAGAAATTCTATGAAAACCGAAGTTTCAGCGGGGGGCGTTGTCGTTTGTAAATTCCGAAATTCATGGCAGGTCTTGGTAATGAAGGACATGAATGATACGTGGACATTCCCCAAAGGTCTTATCGAAAAAAACGAATCTCCCAAACATGCCGCAGTGCGGGAAGTCGCAGAAGAAGTAGGCTTACACCATCTTACCTTCGCACGCAAGCTTTCAGATATCGAATACTTTTATAAGAAAAACGGCCTCATTCATAAATCGGTTCACTATTACCTTTTTATATCCAAAAGTCGGCAACCTCTCCGGTGCCAAAAAGAAGAAGGGATACGGGAGGCTGGTTGGGTGGCGTTTGATAAAGCAGTTTTGCGTATCGGGTATAGAAAAACAAATGTTGCACTCCTTGAAAAAGCACACGCACTTCTTACAAAATTATGATGACTCTTCTCCATGGCGACTACCCGGAACATTCCCGTCAGGTGCTTAACGAATTGCACGAGAGAGCGAAGGATAAGGAAATCCGAGTCCTTGACGGAAGACAAGTTGACGAAACGTCGCTCACCCAAGCGTTAAAATCCTCATCGCTTTTTGGAGGAGACACGGTAATCATTATAGAAAATTTATTTGGCAAACTCGGAAAGAAAACAACGCTCATAAAAAAGCTAAGCGATATTTTGGCCGACCAAGCCAGTCAAAGCGATGTCATTCTTTGGGAGGAAAAGGAAGTGAGCCCTACCGTCATAAAGAGTTTAGGGCCAAAGGCGAAAATCCAACTATTTAAGCTCCCGGTTCTTATTTTCCAATTTCTGGATGCTTTTCGTCCACGAAACGGCAAAAACCTTCTCACCTTGTATAAACAGCTTGCGGCAACAGAGGCGCCTGAACTTATATTTGTCATGATGGCAAGACGAATACGGCTTCTCATTCAACTTGCCGATGGTGCCATACCTATGGGTCTACAGAGTTGGCAGATATCCCGTTTGACTTTGCAGGCCAAGTCATTTACGATGGAAAAACTCCTCACGCTCTACAGTATGATGTTGGAAAAAGAGGTATCTATAAAAACAGGAGTAACGCCGTTTTCGTTTTCGCAACACGTAGAACAAGTACTTATCACACTAGGATAGTTATGGGTATAGACCTTTCCATTTTTAAAGATTACGACATACGTGGGACGTATCCCAATCAGATAAACGGGAGCGTAGCCGAGGCCATCGCATATTCCGTTTTTCGCCGGTTTGCGCCCAAGAGTGTCGCGATCTGCCGGGATATGCGCCTGTCCGGAGAAGAAATACGAAATGGTCTGGTCAAAGTTTTTTCGCTTCTGGGTGTCGATGTCTATGACGCGGGATTAACCGGCACGGAAAATGCCTATTTTATCGCCGGTACCAAACCGTATGACATGGTTATTATGATTTCCGCCTCTCACAATCCTCCGGAATATAATGGTCTGAAAATTGTTATGCGTGGCCCACTTGCCGTGACTATGGAGCGGGGACTAGGAGACATACGTGATCACGTCAACGATGCGCCGCTTGGAGATTCATCAAAAAAGGGGACGGTTACTTCTATCGATATCTTTGACCAATGGAAGGCAAAAGTGTTGTCGCTTATTGATACTTCAGTGCTGAAGCCGTTGTCTGTCGTTATCGATGCCGGCAACGGCATGGGAGGTGTCCTTGCATCGAAAGTGTTTGCGGGGCTTCCGTTTAAAGTAACCCCTATGTATTTTGAGCCGGACGGACATTTTCCTCACCACGTCCCCAATCCGCTTGTGGAAAAGAATAATACCGATCTTATCGCGAAAATTAGAGAAATTCATGCTGATGTGGGACTGACATTTGACGGTGATGCGGACCGCATGTTTCTGGTCGACGATACCGGGAGACTTGTCTCCGGAACTATCACCACAGCGCTTCTGTCACGCTATATATTGGAATACCATAAAGGCGAAATGATTTTATATAACGCTATTTGTGGAAGAATTGTGCCGCAAATCATTGAGAAATTCGGAGGCACCCCCAAACGCGTACGGGTAGGACACAGCTTTATCAAAGCGTACATGCGGGAGACAAAGGCAATATTTGCCGGCGAACATTCCGGGCACTACTATCACCGTGAGTTCTTTTTTGCGGAAAGCGGCGTCCTTACCGCTCTTATGGTGCTATCGCTTTTGAGTAAAGAATCAAGGAAGCTTTCCGAGTTGGTGAGCGAGCTAGATGTCTATCCGGCAAGCGGGGAAATCAATTTTGTCATTCCCGATGTCACCGAGGTGTTACGTACGCTGCACACAAGCTTTCCTGATGCGACATCCGTCGACGAGCTTGATGGTATGAGCGTGTGGTACCCTCATTATTGGTTTAATTTCCGTGCGTCAAAAACAGAGCCGCTTTTGCGACTCAATGTGGAAGCGGACACAAAGGGAATTATGGAGCAAATACGCGAAATGCTTGTTGCAAAAATAGAGACACTTGGGGGTAAAATAAAGTAAGATATGAATTCACTCGATGACATAAAAGCCATGAAGGCACTGGACCCTTCGGATGTATTGGGATCGACTTCTCAGTTTGCGGATCAGTGTCAACAGGCCTGGGCTGAGAGTTCACGATTGGTTTTTCCCGATTCGTATAAACAAATATACAACGTCGTTGTGTGCGGAATGGGAGGCTCCCGATTCACCCCGAGAACCATAAAGGAACTGTATCGTGATCGGATAAAAGAACCGTATGAGATCGTCGAAGACTACACACTTCCCGCATACGTTGATAAGGACACACTCGTTGTCCTTTCCTCATTTTCCGGTACAACCGAGGAGGTGATCGCCTGTGGTCAGGATGCCATCGCACGTGGGGCAAAACTCACGGGTGTCGTTTCCGGCGGTGAGATCGGGGACTTGTTGAAAGAAAAGAAAATCCCGGTGTATATTTTTGATCCAAAATTTAACCCATGCGGTCAGCCAAGAATCGGTGGTGGGTACTTACTCATGGGGCATGCGGGGCTCCTTGAAGCCCTAGGTCTCCTACATCTGGAAGCAGGTGAGGTGAGCCAGGCTATCCAATATGCGAGGAGTCTGGCGGCATTGTATGGCGCCGGTATGCCCACAAGTAAGAATGCTGCAAAACAGCTCGCACTCACCCTCAAAGATACCCATCCATTTATCATCACCGCTGAATTTCTTAAAGGATTTGGGAACGCATTTGCCAATCAGATCAATGAGACAGCAAAAATGATATCCGACTACCGCTATATTTCTGAGCTCAATCACCATCTTATGGAGGGCTTGAAGCGTCCGGAGTCGCTCCACACCAACGGACTTTTCGTTTTTTTCCTTTCCTCGCTGTATAGCGCTCCTATCCAAAAGCGCTTTGCCATCACCAAAGAGATTGTCGAAAAACAGTCGGTAAAGACCCACACGATAGACCTTTGTGGTCCGACTAAACTCGCTCAGGTACTAGAAGCGTATACGATTTCGGGATTTACGACATTTTATATGGCGATGCTCTATGATACTGATCCAGTAGCAATTCCTTGGGTAAATTATTTTAAGGAACAGCTCAAGCAGAATCCCTAAGATACCTCTTGCAACTGATAAGAAATTTCTCCATACTAGATTTATGCGGGACCGTAGACCTTTTTGTTCAACATACGGTATCAAAAAGGAGGTAATACAGGCGGTGTAGGCAAGGTTTTTTGTTTCTACAATACATTACTATGGCAAAACGATATGTTGTATGGTTTAAGGATATCGATAAAGAAGATGGCGAAACTGTCGGAGGGAAAGGCGCTAATCTTGGGGAAATGACGGGCGCGGGATTTCCCGTACCACCGGGGTTTGTTGTGACCGTACAGGCATATCGCACGTTCCTCGATGATGCACATATACGTGGGAAAATAGAAGAGATATTGCATGGACTGGACGTAAGTGACAGTAAATCCCTTGAAAAAGCCGCGAGCAAGGTGCAGCACATTATTACCCGTTCGGAATTTCCAAAGGATATTGCGCGCGAAATAGTCAATGCATACTTCCGATTAAGCGGTGGGAGTATGAAAAATATGCTTGTTGCCGTTCGCTCATCAGCTACAGCCGAGGATTTACCGGGTGCATCATTTGCGGGTCAGCAAGCCACATTTCTCAACGTTGAAGGAGAAGCGAACCTTATAGAAAAAGTCAAAGAGGCTTGGGCGTCTCTGTTTACCGCACGGGCAATTTTTTACCGCGTCACCAACCACTTTGACCATTTTAAAGTAGGCATAGCCATTCCAGTGCAGAAAATGGTTGCTTCAGAAAAATCCGGCATCATGTTTACCATTAATCCGGTAACCAACGACAAAATGCGGGTTACCATAGAAGCGATTTTCGGGCTCGGGGAGATGATTGTCCAGGGAGCGGTGACTCCTGACCATTACGAAGTCGATAAGAAGACAAACGAAATCGTCGTTAAAGAAACACATACACAGGAAAAAATGATGGTCATAAAGGGAAAGAAAGATAACAAAATCGTTCCGCTTTCCCAAAAAGAAGGGAGCGTGCAGAAGCTCTCGGGTAAAGAAATCGTTGAAATTGCCGAAGTTGGGAAAAGGTTGGAAAAACATTACTATTTTCCGCAAGACGTTGAATGGGCCATAGAGGGAGGTCGCCTCTATATCGTACAAACCCGTCCGGTGACCACTACGGGAAAAGACGCGGGAAGTAAGCCTCAATTTGCTATTCATGCCGAAATTATCGGCGAAGGAGACCCTGCAAGCCCCGGGATCGCTTCAGGTCCAGTGAAAATGCTCGCTTCGGCAAAGGAAATTTCCAAGATTGAGACAGGAGACATACTTGTCGCCGAACAGACGAATCCGGATTACGTTCCTGCGATGCGGAAGGCTGTTGCCATTATTACGGAGCGCGGCGGTCGTACGTCGCATGCGGCAATTGTATCTCGAGAACTGGGGATACCCGCGGTTGTGGGAGC
>CAZOTW010000045.1:0-256 GCA_964582845.1 uncultured Gammaproteobacteria bacterium | reverse complement strand
CAAAACGGCAACAAAAGTGTATGTGAACTTAGCGGAAATTAGTAGAGCCGAAGCCGTTGCCACAATGAACGCGGATGGCGTGGGACTCCTCCGCGCGGAGTTTATGATCGCGGATATCGGCACGCATCCCAAAAAGCTGATTGCTGAGAAAAAAGAGCATATATTTATCGATACGCTTGCTAGCAAGTTGGAGACATTTTGTTCGGCGTTTGCTCCACGACCCGTCGTATACCGAGCCACGGACTTTAAAACAAAC
>CAZOTW010000044.1:0-11413 GCA_964582845.1 uncultured Gammaproteobacteria bacterium | reverse complement strand
AGAAGTAGGGAGATTAAGAAAAACCAGAACCATTCTTTTCGGACAAATGACGGAAGATGCATAGATAGTTATCTAGGATAAATTCAGATCGCTCGTTTGATGAAATCATTTTGCTATATTCAATCAAGAAGTGCAATGACATGAGAGACACTTTTTCATGCTCGGAGAAAAACTTGTAAAGCCACCAATGCTTTGATATGGTGAGTGAGTCCATGCCCAAAAAATCTTTTCTATCTTCCGAACTACTGCCTTTATCGCTTATCCTTATCTCTGGCGTTTTCATCCGACTTCTTTATTTCCATTTTTATCCCACCATGTTCATCGCTATCGATAGTTACGGGTATTACGGGATGGGCAATGGCATGGTAGCAAACCCCAGTCTTGCAACACTCATTAATCCGTTTCGCACACCGGTTTATCCGGTCTTTATAAGTTTACTTGCAAAAATGTCGGGAAATTTCAATGCCGCTATCGGCACACCCGCATTTACCCAAGTATCGTATCTGATTATGGGCGTGCAATCAGTTATCAGCATCAGTGCATTATTGCTTTTCTATATGTTACTCCGACAAACGAAGATAAAAAAATTGTATGCGTTTCTCTTTGTCCTTTTTGAATCAGTCAATATAGCAATATTTGCATGGGATAAAGCGCTTATTACGGAAAGTTTTTCTCTTTCATGGACACTAGTAATGAGCTACATTGCGATTCATGCGTTGAAGCGGCCAACTACCAGCCGACATGTAGTTCTTTTTGTCTTTGGCGTCATCGGTATTCTCTTACGACCATCGTTTGCCATCGTACCGCTCGTCGTACTTGTGATCATTTTTCTCTTTCATCAAAAGGCAAACATTCGGCTACAAACAGCGGGCACCACATGTGCATATGTTCTCACGGTCATCGCAATAGCGGGCATCAATTTTGTCTATCACGGATATTTTGGTATTCAAAATATCAGCGATATAAATATTCTCGGTCGTATACTGCAGTTTAATCTTCCTGTGGAAGCGGCAAAAACGATCCAACCACTGTACGGATACGTCATTGACTATCGAAGTAAGAATCTTGAACCCATGCCGTATACATTTATCAATTACTACAATATAGACACATACAGCTCTTCGGCAAAACTCAATACGCTCAAAAATTTTACCCAAACCGTTATGCGCACAAACATGGTGTCTTATCTTGCCCTCGCATTCTTGGATATTCCCAAGGCAGTCCTATCAACCGATGATCTCTATCGCGCCGACACCATACCGTTTCCCTACACTCTTCTGTTTACCGCAGTGCGATGGATCCGTATGGCATCACAATATCTCTCTCTTGCCGGACTGGGCATATTTCCTGTTGCCGTCATACAATTCCTGCGCAAACCTTCTTTTACTCAAACCGCCATGTTTCTCGTGGGCTCAATTGGTGTAGCGCAAGTACTCGTCATCGTCATGCTGGGACCGGGGTATGACTACGGACGGCTTTTGTCCTCCGCTAGTCCCCTCCTCTTTCTTTTTAGCGCGTATTGGTTTTCCCAAATAATCGTCTGGCTATCTCGGTCATTGCGAAACGTCATATTTCCGCTATGATGATGACATGCCAAAGGCCCCACGCCTCACACGATCATTCATATTTTTTCTTTGCATTTTAACTGTTCAGTTGGGTGTTTTTCTGTATATCGCGCTTCGGCCGTTCACGCTTACCCCACCGCAACACACCTACACGGTATTAGGCAAAGTATACCTGTACCCAATCTTTTATTACCCGAATATGATTATCCAGGGACGAGACGGCGAATGGAGTATCAGAGACACACATACGACAGCACCGCAAATCAGAGCGCATGCGCAGTGGTTCTTTATCATAGCGGGAAAAATTTCGGCATTGTTGAATATCGAACCGAACGCGCTCTTTATCATCCTCCAAATACTCGGAGGCATCGCTGTGTTTAGTGTCAGCTATTTGGGTATTCGATATCTTCTGCCAAATAAATACCACCTCCTTGCTCTTTTCTTTGCCCTTGGCATGGAAGTTGGGCCTCGTCTTGACAGGCTATTTACCTCATCGGGATTGAGCTCGTTTGTCCCTGCATTTGATTCACAAACGCTCATCCTCCGACATTTTGGACTTCCTCACCATACATGGGCGGAAGCATTGGGACTTGTCTCACTCATTCTTCTGGTCCTCGCGTATTACACGCCAACGGTACCAAAACTCATTGCATTATTTGTTACGGCATTCCTTGCTACTCTCTTTCTTCCGCCGCTTATGATGACCATCGGACTCAGCGTGTATTCAGTTTTTATCCTTTGGGCGATAGTCACCCGTTCGCTTAAAAAACTCATAACCCCGCTTATCGTCGCAACTATCGCGATAGGGATAGTTGGCATTCAGACAAAATTTGAATTTGCACAAGCCGGATTTCCTTGGAATTCCTGGTCCGCCGTTGAGAAAACGTGGTGGAATAATAAAGACGCTATCATGCAATATGCGTCAGCACTTCTGCCATATATTCCTTTTTTTATTCTCCTTCTTATCGCAGTACCTGCAAAATGGAAACAATGGTCCAACAAACTTCGCCTAGTCATCATCCTGATGGCCGCATGGATTATCATCCCCTTTTTCCTCATTCCCATAAGTGCGTATGACTTTTTCCCAATTGCTAATTTACGGTTAGTAGACGGGTATCACTACCTCGCTGCTGGCATCCTTGCCGCTGTCGGCCTCGTAGAATGCCTTACGCTCCTGGGAAACGTCAAAGCAAGAAAGATGGCTCTTGTTCTCGTCACAGCATTCACCATCGGCATATCAGCCCTATTAAGTATCACGTATCTCGTCCCTTTTTTGGCATCCCAAAAACAACTTGATCCGCATGCGTATCCGCTCACCACCACGATGCAGGGCATATATTTTTTGCGAACACTCCCCAAAGAAAGCGGTATTATGGTGCGCGAATCTTTTGGAGAAATAATCACGGGGTTTGCCAATGTGCGCGTCTACATTGGTGGCATCCACGGTTTTCCGGATTGGCTCCAGCGTCAATGGCTCGCCAATCGATTTTTTTCCGGCACACTTCCTCCCCAGGAAGCATTGGATTTTCTCCATGCCAATGACATCACGTATGTCTTTTACGGCCCGGACGAACAATCGAGTACGACCCAAAGCCCGCTGTACCCAAGTGTTCTTCAACCGATCTTTCAAAACCAATCCGTCACTGTATTTAAAGTACGATAACGTGACGAATATTCAAGAGATACCATAGACGTATCATGTCGATACACGCTTCGAGAATAAGAGATGGTTTTGCACCAGTTGCTTTTCCTCCCACGCGAACGAAATGATGAGCTGGTGATTCGCATATCCGATACCCAGCGCGTTTGGCCCGAATAATGCGTTCTGCTTCATTGAAAACACCGCGGGAAATCGGCTGAAAATCCCGGAGAATTTTCCGATGGTAAAGTTTAATACTTCCCGCATCAAAGGTTTCAACATGGAAAAAAATCCTCGCGCTCATGTTAAAAAGATATGACACGATAGCGCGCCATAGCGTATACCGCTTTTGCACGCGTTTCCCTACGACAATATCACACCCTGCAAGTGCTTTGGTTAGCATACGCTGGAGATCATGCGCCGTATATTGACCATCGCCCGGCAAAATGTACACATAGGTATATCGTGCCTTTTGATATAAAAACTCTACCCCCTGCGCAATACCTAATGAGCGGGATTGATGAAAAACTCGAATACAGGGGTATTTCCGGCGGAGTTTATCAAGAATTTGTGGCGTCCGATCCATACTCGCATCATCATTTACCACGATTTCGTACTTCGATGCCACGGTTTTCAACACAGGGATTGCTTCTTCCAGTATGTCTGCGATTGTATGTTCTTCGTTTTTCGCAATGGTGACAATCGAAATTGTGGGCTTCATGTTCTTGATGGACTATACCACAAAAAAATAAATTATCTGATACAATCTTTGATTAAGACCGTTCCATGAAAACTTCACAAAAACGACAATTGATACCACTTATAATTCTTCTCTGTATTATCATTGGCATTGGAACGATCGCTCTCACCATTGGTATTTTTGATATCCCTGATTCTTACTTTTATCTCGCTCTTGGCCGATATTTCTATACCGGCATGGTCACGCCGATCGCTCCGTATAACATGACAAAACCACAAACGCTCTTTGGCCCCGTCTATGGACTTTTAACATACCCTTTGTTTCAACAGCGCTGGCCTGTGGTTACGGTCACCATTCCCTTTGTCCAACTGAGTCTTCTTTTCCTTTCTGCGTACATGATCTACGTCATACTCAAAACCTATTATCCCAAACCCTGGCCGATGATCGGTGCAATCCTATTCATCTTGTTGCCATTCAACCTTCTGTACAGCACGTTTTTTATGTCAGAAATACTCACTCAATTCTTTTTGACTTGTTATCTTTTCGTACTGCACACATGGATACAGAAAAAACTACTGAAGCTACACGGACTGATTGGAGCGAAAGTCCCGCCGAAGCAGGATTCCCGCGAAGGGGGATCTACCATGGCGCCTTTAGTTTGTATTGCCAGTATTATGACGCTCACCCGATATGCGTTTGTCGCGTTACTGATCCCCACTATTCTTATGTGGCTCTATACTGTTGTGGATGATGTAAAACGAAAAATAAATCTCAAACGCACTTTCCTGCACCACATCGTCGCCCTTATGGGAATCGGTATAGTTATCTTATGGATGCAATTCAACTGGCATATAAATGGCATATGGCAACTCTCACCGTATACCGGTCGACATCTGTATGACAATGTCGTAAAAGAAGGAAAATTTCTGCCGCCTCTTGATGATCCGACTCTTCGCCCGTTTCGCGAACGTCTTGGCAATAATCTCAACGATATGTTCCGACCTTGGTGGGACTCACAGTTACTATTTAAGGATAATCGCACCCCCGAAGTCACCGTGGATACCATGATGTGGAATGTGAGTATTGCAGCAATTCTCCACAATCCGATTGCGTACACTCTTCATGTCATCACTATGGCTTACCGCACCATGATCACTGTCCCCTATCACACATCGGCACTCGTAGACGAACTTACCGATTATGCTGGATGTGTGCACTGCCCAACTGCACCTCCGTACAACCATTGTTGGAGAAGAATGTATTTTACGCCACCAGTCCAAGTGTGTACTGCTCAATCTCTGTGGGGAAAATGGGTCCAAATGAATATCACGTTCTATCCTATCGGCGCCTTTCTCTTTTTTACCCTTGCATGTATCGGTATTGTCGCAGCTCTGACAAGCGGAAATGTTTTCTTTATCGTGATAACGGTACTTTTTATATTTCTGCACTTGTTTCAATCAGCCACGGAACAGTTGGAAGGCAGATTTATCATCCCCCTCTACCCTCTGTATGCTATGTTAATAACATTGGGATTTCGAAAAAGTATTATGCTTATTAGAAGCTATCTCATATATCGTCACTCTGGCTTGTCCAGAGTCTCTTCATAAAAACAAAAACGGATTCTGGACGCGCTCTCGCGAATCGCTTGCCAGAATGACGTCTCTAATATATTTATGAGATATATTCTAAGAACATTTCGTTGAGAAAAAAAGTATGAGAAAAGCTTTTCGATCGATCGGCAATTCCAAAGTTATTGGGTATATAGCAATTATCTTCTGTATCGTCATAGTCCCCTTGACTATTGGTGTTTTTGAACTGCCGGATTCATATTTTTACCTCTCGCTCGGCAGGTATTTTTATACCCACCAGGTGGTTCCCATAAATCCATACAACAATACCAAACCGCAGACGCTGTTTGGACCCGTCTATGGACTCATCTTTTCACCCATAGAGTCGCTCTCCAAGCCTTGGGGTGTCGCGCTTATTCCCACCATCCAATTTGTATTTCTTTTTCTTTCAGCAGTGATGGTGTACAAGTCATTGCGGCCCTCATATTCCAAAAAATGGTCTCTCCTTGGCGCTACTCTTTTTATCCTTCTTCCTTTTAATACGCTCTATGCTACATTCATGCTGTCGGAAACGCTTACCCAATTTTTTATGGCCTGCTATCTTTTTGTGTTATCACGCGTATTCCAAAGAAAAACATCATGGGCCACCCCGTCACTTTTGGTTTTAATCTCGGGTATCATGACGCTGACACGTTACGCATACGTACTCCTCCTTTTGGTGACAATTGGCTGGTGGGTGATATGGAGTATCCAACACCTGAAGGCTATGCGAAAAAAGCCGGTCACGATTTTTCTTCATGCGCCCGCTATTGCCGGCATCGGACTTATTGTCATCTGGATGTATTTCAATTATCAGATTAACGGCGCATGGCTGCTTTCCGTTTTCTCCGGACGCCACCTCTATGACAACGTCATCGTCCAGGGACATTTTTTACCGGCAGAAAATGACAAGACGCTTAAACCATTTCTCGAGCGGGTCCCTCGCGAATTCCTCTTTCGCCCGTGGTGGTATAGCCAGCTTATGTTTAACGACGGCATCATACCGGAAACGACTGTTGACCGTATGTTTGCACAGGTAAGCTATGCCGCTATCCTCCATCAACCCATTCCTTATGCATTCCATGTTATCCGCATGGCGTTTCTCATGCCGGCAACCGTACCGGATTATCCCCAGGATATGGTTACCAACCTGGCTGCGTGTCAAAATACCGCATGTTTGCAGTGTGTTGATGCACCATGGCGTTCTTGTTGGACAAAATCCCTCTGTGAACCCGCTATCAAATCGTGCCAAATGCAGTCGTTGTGGGCGGCATGGTCGACAAGTAATATATTGTTCTACCCCTATGTGACAACCGGGTTATTTCTCTTGGGGTGTTTTGGTATACTCATAGCTTTTTATCGCGGAAATGATTTTCTCAAAATGGTTGCCGGACTTTTCGTCCTTTTACACCTTTTTCAATCGGCAACCGAGTGGTTAGTCGGCCGATTTCTTATACCCCTCTATCCTCTCTATGCGGTTCTTCTGATCGCAAGTCTCTTTACCATCTTCAATGTAGTGAAGCGTCTATCGCGTTACCGCCTGACATAAAGATCTAAAAATAATTGCCATACCAGCCGGAAGCCCGTTATGGTTTTTAACTTTGGCTCGCCCCAACTCCTCGCCCTCTCGCGACTTGGAATTTCCAAAACACGCAGGTTCCGTTTCAAAAACTGCACGACCATTTCCTGCTCTATGCAAAAATCATCTGCCGCAAGAGGGATGCTCGCCAAGGCTTTTCTCGTTGCCGCTCTCAAGCTGTAGATAATATCCGTATAGTTGGTGTTGAATCGGCGATTGAGCATGATAGTCAGTAAATCGGCACCGGCCGACCGGATAAGACCATCGAAGTTGAGCTTCATATCCGAACTACCGCCGGTGCGTCGCGAGCCGATAACAAGGTCTGCCCGATTTTTTTTAAGTGGAGCGAGAAACAGTGGGATGTCACTAGCGTCGTGGGATCCATCGGCATCAAAAAGCACTATGTACGTACCCCTTGCCTTGGCAATACCCAACTTGACCGCGTCCCCTCGTCCGTTGCCGTGATCTAAATAATATCCAACACCCGCCTGGCGACAGATTTCTTTTGTATCATCGTTCGAGTGTCCGTCAATGATAATAATTTCATCGCCGAAACGGGCAACAGAACGAATCACCGATGCTAAACCGGCTCCTTCATCTTTGGCGGGGATGAGAATCGTCACAACCGGTTTTTCTGTTTTGGTGGATTTCTTCATGTGGGGATTTAGAAGCTATCTCAAAACCATAAGATTTACGTCATTCTGGCAAGCCGAAGGCGCGTCCAGAATCAGATCCTGGATAAGACCAGGATGACGGGCTAAAATCGGTCGTTTTGGGATAACTTCTAGTTTGCAGTCGGATCATAAGCTCCTGCGTCTTGATCGTCAAGAAGATGGATTGGCACCTATCCCTTAAAGACAAGGTAGCATCAGAACAATCTAAACTCTATTTATAACGAAAAATTAGCCTCATTTTTAGCACTCAAGTCTCCTCACTGCTCTTGACGAGTTTTCCACAACGCATGGTATAATTATTAAGTTGACGGTTGCTGCTGCAATCGATTTTGTAAAAGGGTTTGGGCTACTTTAGGGGGTATAGTGAAACACAGCTAACCTTGCCTAGAGACAATATATCCCCTAAAGTATCCCACCTGAAAACTGCCAAGCCTGTCCAGCTGACAAGAAAGATTGAAATACAAACCGCCACACCCGCAGGGAGGCGGTTTTATTGTATGAGTGATATAAAGGCGTTAAAGCAACAACAGGAGGCTTTTTATAAAAGCATAGTGTCCGTTTATTGTCCAATTCTTACTGATACAGTTTACTTTACCTCTGAAGGATTCAATCATCTCTTATATAAATCCCACAATAGACCAAGAAGCATAAATGAGCGGTATATGAAATTAATGTGCTTAAACCATGTAGTTAAGGTTGTTAAAGACTGTACTGTTGTTTCGGAAACTAGAAAAATCCGAAAAAAGGTTAAAGGGGTTTGGAAAGATGGAATCCACTACGAGCTTGTATCTGAGGTATCAAGAGGAAATAAAATAAGGGTAATCGTGGAAAAAATAGGCACAGGTAAGCATAAATTTTTAAGTATTATGAGGCACGACAGGAAGAAAAAAACCAAAAAGCGCCCGTGAAGGCGCTATTTGGTCGTGCTAGTCTCTCAGCTAGGATATATCTTAGCTGATAAAGGGCTTACGCCCAACTAGCACAGCTGTAGTATAATATGCATATATATATATGTCAAGTCCCATAATATGGGACATAAAGACGAAAAAATTAACAAAATAAAGATATGGTTGAAAAAAGGCGGCAGAAAAAGGGCTAAAAAGGACTTCCCTACGCTCCTTAGGCGAGCTACTCTGACGGAAGCACCCTCACCTCGATAACTTGTTTAAGAAGAATATCAAACACTGATCAAGCCTATAGTCTGTTGTAAAATCTCCAAGTATACTCGTCAATATAGGCTTGTAGATATTTTTTAGACACTACTCTATATACCCCTATAATTCCACGTTTTATCTGTGACCACAAGTTTTTTACATTCTGGGTGTAAATGTCACCAACAACATATGTTTCTTTGTGCACGTATCCCATCGAAACAAGTGTCATTCTCGCCCCACATCGAAGTGTGGGGTAAACTCCGACGAAAATCCAGACTCCCGATCCCCTACAGGATAAATAGGTCAGGAATGGCTGGGGGAAAAGCAATCGAAATATCAATGGAGAGTTTATATTGGGGAATATAATGATATCCCTAGAATATATCTCATAAATATATTAGAGACGTCATTCTGGCAAGCGATTCGTAAGAAGCGCGTCCAGAATCCGTTTTTTGTTTTTATGAAGAGACTCTGGACAAGCCAGAGTGACGATATATGAGATAGCTTCTAGGGAATATAATGACAAGCTTAATAATCTTTTAAAGAAATTGTATGAAGATCCTTCACTTTTTTCTTCAGATGTTTTGGATTTTCGGTAATCAAATCTGCATGCTGCTCTTTCGCCAATGCCATAAATGAAGCATCATAGAAAGTTACGTTATGTTCATATGCGAGTTGCATTGCCAGTTGAGCCTGTTGTTGATCTTGAGGCATAAATTGGATAGGAATGCTATAGAATGCTGTGATAGAACCAAGCGCATATGGTACCGTCATCTGTTTATAAAGAAGCGCATTACCAATCTCGTATTTCGCTAGTTCTGGCATAAGAAGATACGTTTTTCCCGCTTGAACATCTTTGAGGATCTTATCTGCTTGGGCAAGATGATGTTCATCTTGCGTATTTAACCATTTCACCGCGACGGAAGAATCAATGATTAATGGCCGTTTTGATGATTTCATATATATCCATCTTACTCAGATTTGCAACGTTCTTACGTGAAAAATCTGATTAGATGGGTCTATACTCAAAAACTCTCTTTCAAACTTGAGTTTTTGTAGCATATTAATGATTCTCCCTGTCTGATACAATGAAACCGGCTAAATTCCCCTTTTTGCCAACATACGATCGGCTTAAGCCGATGCTTAACCAAATGGCGGACCAGTCTATCTCATCTTTTCCTTCAAAAGGCCGTATGATGAGCTCGCTTCTTGACGTCGTGGTCAAAGACACGACAGAGTTAGGAGCTGACCACCCTAAAACTTCCCGTATCCTTTCGGGAATGGTTAATTGACCTCGATCTCGTATCACCGCGGTACTTTGTATGTTTGTCATATATTCAGAATATCAGAAAATCAGAATTTGTCAAGTGGGAAGATTGTGAATGATGTTTGACCCCAAGGACGCCCCTTGCTTGCAATCTGTATATATTTTGTGTATCGTGACCATAATTCAAAAAAGCATCAAGTTACCCTGCCTCGATAAAAATTGTATTACCTATGATTCGTATTGGTGTTGTCGGCTACGGGTATTGGGGGCCCAATATCGTCCGTAATTTTTCTCAACTTGCCCATGTGACGGTTTCATGGATATGCGATGTGAATAAAAAAACCATAGAGCATATCAACCGTCAATACCCGGCTGCCCAAAAAACCGTCCAATACCGCGACGTCTTAAATGATGCCACGACTGATGCCGTCGTCATTGCTACGCCCACATCAACGCACTTTGCCATTGCCAAAGAAGCCATCCTGCGGGGGAAACACGTCCTTGTGGAAAAACCCATGACGCAAACGACACAAGAAGCCCAAACCCTGGTAACACTCGCTAAACGTAAGAAAAAAATTCTTATGGTCGACCACACGTTTATCTATACGGCTGCGATACAAAAGATAAAAACCATTTTGAGCCAAAAACAGTTGGGAAATGTATTTTATGTCGACTGCGTCAGGGCAAATCTAGGGCTACTCCAAAAAGACGCGAATGTCATCTATGACCTCGCGACTCACGATTTTTCCATAATGGATTATCTTTTCAAATGTTCGCCGCAGGCAGTTTCAGCAACGGGCATCCATTTAGCTCATTCCAATCAGGAAGCAGTTGCCTATGTTACTGTGCAATATCCGCATCATCTCTATGTCCATAGTCACGTAAGCTGGCTTTCCCCGGTGAAGATACGGAGAATCACGTTTACCGGTACCCAAAAAATGCTCATGTATGATGACGAAGAGCCGACGGAAAAAGTAAAAATTTATGACAAATCCATCCTGGTCAACAAAGATCCAAGCCAACAGTACCAACTGCGGGTCGGCTACCGCATAGGGTCCACAGTATCGCCACATATCGAAGTTCAGGAAGGACTTGCCGGCGTAACCTATGCATTTGTTCAAGCGATAAAAACGCATTCCCCTCCTCTCTCTGACGGAGAATCCGGAGCACGCATCGTCCAGTGTATCGAATCGGCAACAACGTCCTTGCGAAATGGCGGCAAGTCGGT
>CAZOTW010000043.1:3541-11945 GCA_964582845.1 uncultured Gammaproteobacteria bacterium | reverse complement strand
TTGCCTGCGTCCCCACCGGCACAAAGGCTGGGGTTTGGATATCCCCGTGAGGCGTATGAATGACGCCAACCCGCGCATGGGTCTTTTTATCGGTATACCGTATTTCTAAGGAGAACCCGCTCGCCATAGAAGACTATTGTACCACCCCAAAGCTCTTACCCAAGCCCGTGCTCGATTTTGAGTCGACTGATTTTGCCCGAAAGATCCTCGGGGGTCACGCCGAATTCCGGTAAGATGCGCTCAATGACGGAGAGCGCGGCTTCAAATTCCGGCTGGACGATAGTATGGACGCCGAGCGACTTCAGGTGCCGCTGGTCCTCCTCGTGATGCGTCCGGCAGATAATGCGGATGCGGCGGTTCAGGGTCTGGGCGTTACCGATAATCATTTCCTGTGTGTGCCGATCGGGAATGGCGATAACGATGGCGCGGGCAAAATCCACCTGCGCAAAATCCAGCACGTCTTTATCTGCCGGATCTCCATACACCACTTGGATTCCTTTGCTTCTGAGCTCAGAAACGGTCGCCTGATTGTATTCAACGACGAGAAATGGAATTTTGGCCATATCAAGGGCCCGTCCGATGTACTTCCCCACCCTGCCGTATCCGCAGATCACAATATGATTTTTTATCGGTAATTCTTCCCGATTCGGCGTCAGCTCCTGCTTGGAGGAAAAAAGACGCGGCAGCAATTTTCCGATGGTACGGTAAAACAAGTAATACACCGCGTGCCCTCCGGCAAGAAGCGGTGTGCCGACAAACATGGTAAAAAATGTGAGAGAAACCAGAAATACATACCGATCGCCCGTCAATACACCAAGAGACGATCCGACTTTCGCGATAATAAACCCAAACTCACTCATTTGCATGAGCGCGACAGCGACCAGGAAGGCGGTTTTCCGGTGATATCCCATATAGCGGGAAAGCCCAAACACCAAAAACCACTTCACGATCATAACGAGGAAGGTCATCCCCAGAAGAAGCGGCGCCTGGTGGACGACAGACGCAATCGGCAGCACCATCCCGAGAGACACAAAAAAGACGACGGAAAATATATCACGAAGCGGCCGCACTTCAGCAAATATCGCGTGGTTTTGGCTGGTTTCTGAAATAAGAAGTCCGGCGATGAATGCGCCCAGAGCCGTCGATAATCCGAGGGCGTAGGTAATAAGCGCAGCAAGAAAAACGATCCCGATGGTCGTAATGAGGAATATCTCCCTACTCCCAAGCCCTGCGACCAAGTTGAGAAGGCGCGGAATGCCTTTTCTTCCCAAAAAAATAATAAGGGCAAGCGCCAACCCTGCTTTTACCAAAGACATAACAACCACAAGTATCGTCGCCGTAATGGTCGCCGTACCGCTCGCCTGGACACCGACGATAGCTGGCAAAAGAAGCATGACGGGGACGACACTCAAGTCTTGTATTACGCACCATCCGACAGCGATCTCTCCGTGGAGAGTTTCCAATTCTCCGCGTTCAGAGAGGATCTTGACGGCAAGCGCTGTGGAAGAAAGCGATGCTGCGACAGCAATAAATAAACTCGGCAAAAATTCAAGTCCGACTCCGAGGAGAACGAGAAAACACACAAACATCGACAAAAACATCTGTGCTGTCACTGCCCACACCACGCTCCCCAGGATTTTTCGCAATCTATGAAACGAAAACTCCACACCGAGAGTAAAAAGAAGAAGCGTCACCCCGGTATCAGCGATTGTCTGAAGGAATGACTGGTCTATCCATCGAGACAGAAGATTCCCAAAAAGTACGCCGACTGCGATGTACCCAAGGAGCGTCGGCTGTTTCAGGAATTTTGCGACGATTCCCCCGCAGATCGCAGAGAAAAAAACGAGAAGGAGCGTGATGATAAGAGAAATACTATGGGTATCCACAGATAGAATCTACAAATCCGACAAATACTACAAATAAGCAAATAAATGGTTTAATTATTAAATAATGCAATCATTCAGTCATTTATTTGTAGATTGGGTTATTTGCAGATTGGGTTATTATCCTATTCATATCATCCGGTATCGGTGCCTCAATTGCAAGCGGCGTCCCGAGGGTCGGATGGATACATGTGATTTTCCACGCGTGGAGCATGGTACGGGGCGCCCAAAGACGGTCGTCACGACTTGTTTTTCGCCCCGCATAGAGATAATCGCCGACAATTGGGTGGTTGATGTACTTGAGATGAATACGGATTTGATGCGTCCGCCCCGTTTCCGGAAAAAGCTCAACCAGCGTAATTTCTTGTTTCGTTTTCCCATGAACCATGAACCATGAACGATGAACCCTGTAGCGCGTCACCGCCTCCCTTCCCCCGGGCACGATACCAAATCGCTCGCGGTTCCATGGAAGACGCCCGACAGGAGCCCGAATTTCTCCCTCCTGGGGCACTAATATTCCGTGAACGATGGCAAGGTACGTTTTTTTTACCATACGTTCTTTAAACTGCCGTTGAAGTTCGACAAACGCTTGGGGGGTTTTGGCTATCAGAAGACAGCCGGTTGTTTCTTTATCTATACGGTGGACGATCCCCGCCCTTTGGTAAAATTCCAAATCCAAATTTCTAAATCCTAAATCGTTTTGATCTTTTATATTTTGATCTTCGAATTTGTTTTGAAATTTGAATTTAGGATTTAGGATTTTCTCCTCAGCCCAATCCTGCAGCGTCTCCCCTTTCACGGACTGGGCTCGATTCACGACTACACCAGGGGGTTTATTTATGACGAGCATCACATCGTCTTCGTAGAGAATGGGGATATCCATGTGACCTGTTATCGCGCACGTTTTCCCGTACGTTTCTTTTTAATCCGTTCGCAAGATAGACACAGTGTCGCTGTGGGAAGAATCGCCAACCGATCGGTATCAATCATCTGTTGACAGTTCGTGCAAAAACCATACGTCCCCTGTCCAATGCGACCAAGAGCTGAGTCTATATCCGCGAGCCTCTTGTTTAATTCTTCTACCATCGCGGCAAACCGATCGTGACTGGATTCTTCGCTCGCTTCAGTATCCGAAGCTGCGTTGTCATTTGCCCTATCCGGATCAGTAAACGGATCCTGAGCATTGAGCTCGGCCATCCTCGCAACCGTTTGCTTCTTTTCTTTCTCGAGATGTTTTCGAAGTTCGTCAAGCACATCACTTGGAAAACTTTGCATACCAGGTTGTGAAATTTCGACCTTTGCCTTTTTGCGCTTTTTGAAATTTCAATATCCTTTCTTTATAAATATCCTAACATACCAAGTAGTCTCACAACATACGGGCAAAGTGAAAAGCGTGTCGAAATTCTACTACCTGGCATACATACCTCCTCTTACCTTTTTAGCTTCTGTTGGAGTGAGCGAAAAATCTGTCGCACGGACTCCTTTCCGCCCCCTCGTACGTAAAAAGCGCCGAGTGCTTCTGCAAAAACCCCGATAAGAATCCACTGGTTGGCGCTTAAGGACATCCAGTATACATGAGAGTCTTTCATAAATTCAAGTACAAACATGCCGAGACTATAGAGAATGAAAAACCATATACCCAAAAGTCCATACGGCCATTTCTCTTTTACTGACTTGTTTTGCAACACAAGGACAACGGCAAGAATGATTATCGTGACGATTATTTCGTATATCTGTACCGGATGACGTCTCCCCACTTGACCCACATAGCGGATAGCCCAAGGAAGATCAACAATTTTCCCCACCTCCGCTCCATCGAGAAACGATCCGATATATCCGATAACAAGCGCACTGGGGAAAGCAATGGCAATGGCATCAAGAACCTGCCCCAAGCGCACCTTCCACGACCGACTCATCGAAACGAGCGTCATAATCCCACCCAAAAACGCTCCATAGAGGGAAAGCCCCGGCTGTACCCACAGCGCTACGATTTTCAAAAGCGTATCGCGGAAAAGCTCCCAATGGAGTACGACAAAAAGCCCCCTCGCACTAATACTTGCGACGATAGTCGCATAGAACGTGAGGTCAAAAATTTTATCCTCTGGGGTACCGTTACTTCGAAGGAGTTTCCAAAATAAAAAAGAAAAAACAAGCCATGCGAGGACCAAAAACACACTGAAACTGTATATATGAACAGGGCCAATGGAAAATAAAATGGGAAACATATGATTATGTGTTACGTCTATTATATCGTACTCGCCAAAGGCCATAAGCAACCACCCCTATGCCAAGAGCGAAGACTACTTTCCCGACCCCGATGACATCCGCAAGTATTCCACCTAAAACGACCGGTAAAATTCCCACACCTCCGACAAACGCGGTAAGCATGCCATACACGCGTCCGCGCATAGACCCTTGTGCTTCTTCTTGGAGCATTGTATTGGCGGGAACATCCAGAAAACTGTTGGCTACTCCGAGGAGGAAAAACATCACAAACCCAAACGGAAGAATGACCGAAGGGGCCAAAAACCACTCGAATTGAGGAATTCTGTGGAGACGTACCGCAAGAGAAATAACCAGAAGGATTATTCCCGCTGCCAGGACGCCCGTCCGAATAAGTTTCTGTGCCGAGTAGCGATACCCGACCGTACCTACCCAAATTGCGCCAAGGACAATACCCAAAACCGCAGGCCCCACCATATAGAGCGATGCATCACGCACGTCTATCCCCAGGACCTTGTCCGCAAATCCAGGACCCAAAGAAGCCAAAAGCACCAGAATTATCTGCGTTCCCGTCAGAAGAAATAACGAATCGAACAGTTTTGGTGATTGAGAGACGTAGCGAATGCCATCGATGAGCTCTCGCCATACACGGATAAAAAGTCGCCGCGGCTCATAATTCAAAATGTGATAAAACCCAAGTGCTCCTTTATTTTGCGGCGGTAAACGCGATACGTTCCACGCAGCGATAAGATAAAAAGCAGCAATGAGAAGAAATATTCCCTGTGGCCCAAACCACCGAAGGAGAGGCCCAGCTAAGATCGAACCCACCGCAAGGCTACTGTAAAATGTGAAAGAAAAAAGGCTGTTTGCGGAAACCAACAGGTGACCGGGCACGAGCTGTGGAATTGTGGGGCCTTCGGACGGGACATATAGCTGCGTGACTACTGCGTTACAAAACGTGAGCACATAGATAACCAAAACATTCTGCGAGAGAAAAAGAAGAGCGATAACAAATACCGCACGGGTTGCATCACAGAGCATAAGGACTCGCCGTTTATCTAAGTGGTCAACGAGTGTCCCCGCAACCATGCCGAAGAGCACCGAAGGAATACCGTAGGCTAAAAATAATCCGGATACCGCCGTATTACTGCTCGTCAGCTGGTACACCCGAAGCGCGAGAACAAAAAGGAGCGTGTTGACGGCAATCTGAGAAAAAATTTGCCCAAACCACAGAGAACGGAAGGGCACGATACGAAGAACTTGTGCATACGTTGATTCACACGTCTCTCGGTTACCCGTGTTGTTTGCGTGCGATTTCATGGTGGTGTACAATAATTTAATGACAGCAACGGCTCACGCACTGGTAGCAGGCGCTATTGCCTCAAGTGTACCAGATCCAGTTCTGGCCCCAATACTTGCATTCTCGTCTCATTTTATCCTGGACGCAATACCACACTGGGATATTGGTACGAATTGGCGAACGCGATCAAAAAGCGCAACCGGTCAGATTGCGATATTGGATACACTCCTGGGAATAACACTAGCATATTTTCTGTTTGCAGGGAAGGCACCGCCTCTTATGCTTCTTACAACGATCATCGCGTCTGAACTCCCTGATTGGCTGGAAGCGCCATGGTATATGTTCTTTGCTACCCACGATAAGAAGCAGCCGGGAAAAAACGCAGGGATATGGGAAAATCTCACCTATGGGATCTACAAAATCGAAAACCTATTCCACGCCAAAGCACAATTTCCCTTTGGACTTTTTACACAAATCGCCGCCGTCTCCTTTTTCCTCGTATTACTCCATCCGTAAACGTTTACTTAAGAGAATGTCGATACATACCCAAGCATTGTAAGAACACCAAAACCCGTGCCACCGTGTGGAGTAAGCGGCGCGTCTTTTTCGGCAAAGGCAGGTCCCGCGATATCCAGGTGGACCCACGGGGTCCCCGGAGGCACAAATTCCTCAAGAAACAACGCACCATTGATGGCACCGCCATTCCGCTTACCGGAGATATTTTTGACGTCCGCTACCGTACTTTTGAGAAACTCCTTATATTCCTTCGCAAGCGGCAATTCCCAGATGGACTCGCCTACTCTCTTTGCCGCTTCTTTCACCTGGGCACCTAATGTTGCGTCATTGGCAAAAAAACCCGCTATTTCTTCACCGAGCGCCGTCACACAAGCGCCCGTCAACGTCGCCACGTCAATCATGATATCCGGGTGTACCTTTTCTGCCGCGTAAGAAAGCGCATCAGCAAGTACCACCCGACCTTCTGCGTCGGTATTGAGAATCTCAATCGTTTTCCCATTCATGGCAGATACCACGTCACCCGGTTTAATTGCGCGGCCTGAGGGCATATTTTCTGTCGCAGAAATGAGACCGACCACATTTACCGTTGGCCGAAGCTCGGTAATGACGGAAAAAACGCCAAGAATAGCCGCGGCTCCTGCCATATCGAGTTTCATCGCCTCCATATGTTCCGACGGCTTAAGCGACAATCCTCCCGTGTCAAACGTGATCCCCTTTCCCGCAAGTGCAATGGTTTTACCGCTATTTCCTTGGTATCGAAGGATGATAAACCGTGGTTCCTGATCGCTCCCTTGGGCAATTCCCAAAAGGCCACCCATGCCAAGCTTTTTCATTTCCTCTTTGCCGAGGATTTCTACGGAAAGCTGGCTCTTCCCGCGGGTGAGCTCTCTTGCCACTTGCGCAAGATAGACAGGAGTCGTCACTGATGATGGTTCATTGACTAAATCACGCGCAAAAACTACCGCGCTACCGGTAAGTACGCCCTCACGGATACCAGTATCAACAGCATTCAGTTTGGCAGCCGGTGTCAATAGAGAGACCTCATCAATCGGCTCATCTTTTTTGGCGACGTCGGCGTTTTTGTGTTTATGGAACGTGTAGGTACCAAGGGTCATACCTTCGACAAACCCCTGTGTTCCCTGCTTGGACCCAAACAGGTCATGTACTTCATTGGGAAGTGATACTGCCACACGCTTGGCTTTCACCCCTTTGGCTTTCCGACCCACAACAGCTCCGACCGTGAGCCAGTCTTTCATCAATAACTCCGAAGCCTTGCCGATACCGACGATCAATATACGCTTTGCCGGGATAACACCGTGGGTATGAAGAAGTAACGTTTTGCCTAACCCCACCTGATATTTTTCTTCATTGATTATTTCAGAAAGTATCCCACCCAAAAGTTTATCGATGCGTTTGATCTCATCAGAGAGAATAACGTCCTCATCCGTTTTCCCCAATTTCGCAAAAAGCGCCAAAACATCGGCTTCAACTTTTGTAACATCGGTCACTTTCGCTATAAATTTCATATTCTTTTTCCCTCCTTCAAGAGTGCCGCGGGTCGGACTCGTCCCGCAAAGCGGGATTTCGCTCCGCTCAAAACAAGACCTTTCCTTCAGTGCCTAGGGTGGGACTCGAACCCACATGAAGTGTTATCTTCACAGGTTTTTGAGACCTGCGCGTCTACCAATTCCGCCACCCAGGCAATCCACATACCAATCCTCCGGCAAAGCCAGATCCCGCTCTGCGGGACGCCACCCAGGCAAGGGATTTAGGGGTATTATATCATGCGGAGGCGGCGGACTCGCGTTTCCTTTCGATACCGTAAAAGCGGATCCGGTCACCGCGGAAGATCAGGTCTATTTCACCAAGGGGGCCGTTTCGATGTTTGGCAATGCGAAGTTTCGTTGGAATTTGCGCACCCCAATTCGTCTGATCCTGTTCCTCGCGATAGAGAAACATGACGACATCGGCATCCTGTTCAATGGAACCCGATTCGCGCAGGTCCGAAAGTTCAGGCACTTTGGATCCGCGCGCCTCAACTGCCCGTGACAGTTGTGAGCATGCCACAAGCGGCAACCGGAGCTCCCTGGCGATATTTTTCAGACTCTGCGATATGATCGATACCTCCTGGACACGGTTATCAAAATGCCTCCCTGAATCGGCAAGCTGCAAATAGTCCACAATGAGAAGTTTCACCCCCTGCTCCACCTGGAGCCGACGGGCTTTTGTCCTCATCTCGAGAATAGTGATACCCGGCGTATCATCGATAAATATCGGCGCCTCAGCAAGTTCGCCCATGGCGTTACTCAAATTCGTGAAATCGTCATCAGATAGTTTACCGGTTTTCAGCTTCCATGCATCGATATCCGCTTGAGCAACGAGCATTCGATCCACAAGCTCTTCTTTGCTCATTTCCAAAGAAAATATGCCGACCGGAATTTTTTCCTTGACGCTCACGTGCTGGGCGATATTCAGAATCATG
>CAZOTW010000043.1:0-3446 GCA_964582845.1 uncultured Gammaproteobacteria bacterium | reverse complement strand
GTACTCCTCGAAGCCCACCGGCCCTTTTATGAAGCTCATCCAGCCGGTCAAAAGAAGAAGCCAAGGCATCTTTAATCGGAATGAAATCCCGTTTTGTCGCGTGCTGGGATATCGCAAAAATTTCCTGCTCCGCGTTATCCAATATCTGCTGCGCGCTTCCCTCATCTTTAAATGCAAACTCGGTAATTTTGGCGCCGACTTCAATAAGTTGCCGTTTTGTGCAATTTTCCTGAATGATGCGCCCGTAGCGCTCCGCATGCGCACTGGTGGGCACGATATTCAGTAAATCAGAAAGATAGGTTGCCCCGCCTACGTCTTTTAGTGCCCCATCTTTTTTGAGCTGTGCCGTAACAGATACCACATCAATGGGCTCATGCGCTTCATACAAATGGATCATGGCCTGGAAAATAAGCGCATGCGCTTCTTTATAAAAATGCATCGGCCGCAAGAATTCGGCCACATCCACCATCGCATCTTTATCTATAAGAAGAGCGCCTAATACAGACTGTTCTGCCACATCATCATGAGGAGGAACTTTGGGATTAACCATAGCATGAATAAAAATATAGAGAGGCTTAGATGCTTAGAAGTTTAGAAGCTCAAACATATGTCATCCTAAGCTCTTCTAAGCCCTCTCTAAGCTCCTAAGCTCTCTAAGCTTCTAGTGTCACCACTTGCATTTCTGCGGGCAACTTATCTTTGGTGATTGTCAGCTTAGGCTGGGGAGCAATACCTTCTTTCCCGATTTCTTTCAGGAATGCGCCAAGTGGCGATAGCTCACCAAATTCTTTTTGGTTCAACTCTGCTCTTCCGTAGTGCATGGGTATGACGATAGACGGTTCGATATCATTAATCAACTGAGTCGCTTGAGAAGGATCTATCGTATAGACGCCACCAACGGGAACAAGAAGGATATTGACCCCATCCAATTCATCCACCTGCGCCGAATTCATCACGTGACCAAGATCCCCTAAGTGCACCACGCTGATTCCGTCTATTTCAATGCGGTAGATCGTATTTTTCCCCCGTTTGGCCCCGTTCTCGTTATCGTGAAAAACGGAAACTCCGACAATTCCTACCCCTTTTATTTCATACTCGCCGGGTCCGTTAATGACATAGGGAGATTCCTCTATCGCCTCAACCGCGTTATGATCTTTGTGGTCATGAGAAATCGTGACGATGTCAGCGGCAACGTGTTTCGGGAATTTTAACCCCACCATATCCGAGTCATACGGATCGGTCACGACCGTCGCGTTTTTCCCTCTGATACGAAATGATGAATGACCCAAATAGGTGATGTCCATACGATTCTATACCTCCGCCTTTAATCCCAATTATACTATGTCCCGGTGAATTCCAATCAAGCTGTTTTGCGTTGTGAGTGATTGATGCGGGGCTTGCATTTTATAACAGATTTGGATATGCTTAGCAACACCCTTAACGCTATTATCTACTTATTTCTTCTGCCTTAACTATTACGATGTATGAATAAAGACGCATTACTGGCGACTGTTATCGGCTTCGGTATCGGTCTTGTGATCACGGGAATTCTTTTGGTGGGACCGCTCATATCCAAATCGCTTCCCCGTCTCAACTTACCGAAATTTGCATTAAATCAATCGAAACAGTCCTCCGCCCCCACGGCAAGTCCCACCCCCTCTCCACTTGGCATTACCGTGAGCGCACCGCTCCCGGAATCCATAGAAAATGAAAAAGACCTTCTTGTTTCCGGCACGACGACGCCCGGCGCACTGGTGGTTATCCAGGGAGTGAATGATGATTCCGTGGTGCAAGTAAAAGAAGATGGTAAATTTGCCGGCAAACTCACGCTTTCCGAAGGGAAAAATGATGTGTCAATTACCAGCTATCTCAAGGATAAACAATCAGCCCAAGCGCTCACCGTGTACTACACGCCGGAAGAATTTTAACGATCACAATGAAACGGAACATACTTTTATTATCGGCAAGTCTCTTTTTCGCAACAAACGTCTTTGCGGCAACGGCAACGCCAGCCAAACAAGATGTCACCCCAAGCCCGACTCCCAAACTCAACCAAATTCAAAATCTCAAAGAACGTCTGGCCACAAAAGTCGCCGAGCTTCGGCAGCTCCAAAAGAAAGCAATTTTCGGCACGGTGTCGACTACCTCCGTCTCAACGGTCACCGTCGAAACAAAAACAAGTGACGTCAAAATTGAGTTAACGGACAACATACGTGTGTTTCAGATGATTAGAGGAAAGCGAACTCAACTCTCTACTGATGATGTAAGTAAAGGCGATCTGGTTGTCGTTTTCGGTCAATACGATACAGGACTGGATCTCCTCCAGGCAAACGTTATTTTCATCCAAAGTGCGCCGAAGCAACGCGTCTCGGGCACAGTCACGGAATTGGATAAAAAACAATATACGATAACACTCCAATCACCCGAGGGGCAATTATATATTATCGATGTAGAAAGCGGGTCGGAATCGTCCGCATTGGATGCCGAGAAAAACATCGTTAAAGGCGGCTTTTCCAAAATCCAAATCGGAGACACCATCCATGTCGTCGGCACGCCGGTACCTAAAAAAGACAGGAGAATGAGTGCCGATCGTATATTAGACGTGGGTAATCTGAGCGGTACCACGCCGACGCCAACACCGACTCTTGAAGCATCGTCAAGCGCATCATCAAGCCCGACGCCAAAAACCAAAACCACCCCCAAACCCTCCCCTTCACCTACCGCTCCGTGATACCACATCCAGGATACTTCGGGGTCCTACTTCGGGTTCATGCGGCGCTGTTGGTCGGCACGCCGTGATTCTCGCATCGTCAAGGTCCAGACCGATATCTCTCCATAAGATTTCATCAGCCAAAGCCATGACGATGCTTCGAAACGGCATGCCTCCCCGCGCCTTCCTCTTGCAAAAACCGCGTTACCTTGCCTCCATCATGGTAACATGTTACCATGATAATATATGAAAAAGCCCACTGAAACGCTTGCGCCCTACCCTTCCAGAGAAGCAAAGGAATTGTTTAGTGCCATCCTTAAACTCAAAACCCCCGAAGAAGCGGCAAATTTTTTTCGTGATCTTCTGACGATCGCGGAAATTAAAGAATTTGCCAACCGTTGGCAAATGGTAAAAATGCTCGTGGAAGGAAATCCCTATATAAAAATAGCCCAAAAACTGAATGTATCCACGACCACCGTCACTCGTGTCGCCCAGTGGCTCTATGATGGCATGGGAGGATACCAGCTGATCGCCAACCGATCTGCATTCAAAAAACACAAAAACGCCGCTCCCAAACCCTTCCGTCTCCGCGGCAAATATACCCTCCTCAAAAACCCCTATTCGATGTAAAAGATTTTCCTCTTGAAACAAGTGTCATTCTCGCCCCGCATCGAAGTGCGGGTGTAACTTAACCTCTCAATTTTCGCATTTTGTGATTTCTCAGTTTTCGTAGTAC
>CAZOTW010000042.1:0-11997 GCA_964582845.1 uncultured Gammaproteobacteria bacterium | reverse complement strand
TTCTAAAGATCGTAATCTTTGGAGAATTGACTCTTTTTACCGGAAGAATCCACAAACTCCAACACAACGGAGACTTTACTCACTCCGATATCAGGCTTACAATCGTTCTTCGAGCATGTGCCGAGGTACACTTCACGCTCAAAGGAATCTTTTCCCGTCGTATCAATCGGTTTACTCCCCGAGTTCACGCCTTTAATAAGCCCCTGGCTTTCATACGAAAGCTCATAGGCGACACTTGCTATTTTCCCATCAAGACCCTTTGCGGTCATTAGGACAGTGTTCGCCTTCAATTTGCTCTTAACGAGATCTACCACAATCGAGGAGTCTACAGGTGGCAGACTATCCTGCTGTTGAGACGCATCGTCTGTCGACATAGTTTTTGCTGCAGGCTTAGTAATAACCGCATAAACAACGACTCCTGTTACCACAAGAAGAAGCCCCAATATACCAAATAAAAGTACCTTTTTATTTTTCATAGTTTCCTCCCTTTAGAACTTCTCTTCAAAATAGCGTTCAAGATTCGTCACGTTGATACGCTCCTGCTTTGTAGTATCCCGATCGCGAACCGTTACCGTATCATCTTGTAGCGTATCATAATCTATGGTAACACAAAAGGGGGTTCCAACCTCATCCTGCGCAAGATACCTCTTCCCGATATTTCCCCGATCATCCCAGGCAGTGACAAATTTTTTCTTCAATAGCCCATGTACGGCTCGTGCTTTCTCTATTAGCTCCGGCTTATTGGCAACGAGCGGGAAAACCGCAACTTTAACCGGAGCCAAGCTCGGTTTTAGGCGCAAAAATACCCGTTTTTCTTCCTCAACATACGTATCGGCAAGGAGAGCTAAAAATAAACGCGATACTCCAACTGATGGTTCTATAATATAGGGAATATATTTCTCTCCTGTCACCGGATCCAGATACGAGAGATCCCTGCCACAATAGTTACTGTGCGTTTTGAGATCATAATCGGTTCTGTTGGCTATTCCTTCAAGCTCCTTAAATCCCCATTCAGGGTAATCATATTCAATATCCCAAGAATCAGCTGCGTAATGAGCGCGCTCCGTCGGTTCGTGTTGGCGAAAACGCAAATGGCTTCTCCGAAGTCCTAACGACAGATGCCAATCAAATCGTATTTGCTTCCACCTGATAAACGCCTCATCCGCTTGTGATGGATGCACGAAGTATTCAAGCTCCATCTGCTCAAATTCGCGTACACGGAATATAAATTTCCCAGGCGTTACCTCGTTACGGAATGCTTTTCCAATTTGAGCGATACCAAAAGGTATTTTTACTCGTGTGGAGGCTACGACATTTTGAAAGTTTACATAAATCCCCTGACACGTCTCTCCGCGAAGATACGTCAAACTCGAACTATCCTCAACCGGTCCGACAAACGTTCGGAAAAGGAGATTAAATTGACGTGGCTGGGTCCATGCAACATCTTTTATCCCTTTCTCTTTGTGCGTTTGCTCATGTGCCTGTATCTCGTCTGGCTGATCAGCGCGAAATCGCGCGTGACATACTTTGCACTCGACGAGAGGATCAGTGAACGAAGCCACATGCCCCGATGCTTCCCAGACTTTCGGATTCATGATAATACTCGCATCCAAGCCCACAACGTCGTCTCGATCATGGACGACTGCTTTCCACCACGCTTCTTTGATGTTCCGAGCAAGCTCAACTCCCATGGGACCAAAATCCCAAAATCCTCCAATTCCCCCATATATTTCACTCGACGGGTATACAAATCCTCTTCGTTTAGCCAGAGCAACAATTTTGTCCATAGTGTTCCCTACAAAAAAACCCTAACACATCTCTTGTGTTAGGGGTCCGCCAGCTGGCGGATGGTTCCACCCTAGTTCCTTTTGTCCCGCAGCCAGCGGGACGCCGGGCACTTCATTTTTCGTAACACTCCCTCATGCCATTGAGATCATCGTGTCTTTCCCACTTAGTTTACGATGGGGCGCGGAGTGTTGTCAAGAGAGACCACGTTTTTAACTTCCGTTCGGTGATATGTTCTATGTATGACTGGAGCGACCCCTCCGGGATACGTCTTGAACTTGGGAGAAACCCTAATATCCAGAGTAACTTATGAATAAAATCACCGGTATCCTTTTGCCACGCCGACTCATCTTCACTCCGTTGAAGACTAAAAAGCGCGTCTCGAAGCAGTATAAGTACATCTCCATGCTCTTGCCGCTCTGGAAGAAGCTGATCCACTAATTCACAAAGGCAATAGGCGTAACCCACTTTGGTCACATCTGCTCCCAATAGCGTGCCAGATATGATCGTTTGAGCCTCTGTAACACTGTCCATCGTCCTACCGGCATGAATTTGGAGGGTAACGTAGGTAAAAACTTCCAGATGTCCCGCTCTCCGACTTGAAATTTTGCGAATTCCCTTGGCTATCACACGAATTTTCCCATACTGCCTCGTAAAAACAGTAAGTATTCTATCCGCCTCACCCACTGATCGACGCTTGAGGATAATTCCCTCGACCGAGTATGCGCGGGAGATTTTCATGAATTATAAAACGAGTTCTGTGTCGGTTTGAAGCTTCACTTTTTTCACTTCTTTCCCCGTTATTTTGAAGGTATACTCATAATCGCCGGTACCAGGCTGCTTTTGGACCAATAATCTGTATTTCCCGTCTGTCGACTTGACCGGCGACGTATACGTCAACTCCAACCTCGCGACACCCAGCGGATTGACGATCAAAAACCCTTCAAAAACAGTCTTATTGAGACTATCATAGGTCGTCATTGGTTGAGGCTGATTATCCTTTGGGGCCTGCGTGCCTTTACTACTCACCAATTTGCTTCCCGCCGGCACGTAGACGCGTACCCAGTTTCGAAGAGGCGCATTCAGGCAAAGTCCGCCCGTCTCAAGCCCACAGTCCGATCCGGGATAGGAATTCTTATAGTCAACGGTCAGGCTCGTTTTCACGGTGCCATCAGAATTTATCGTTACGTCTTTCGTCACTTTCTCCGTCACAAACATGTTGGCCTTTGCTCCTCCCATGTTGCTTTCATTGATATGAAGATAGTCCCATCCATTCCCCTCTCGATACTTGAGTACCGCAGCGCTTTCCGATGCTGTCATGATACGCCCCGCCATATTAAAACTCTCTGCAGCTTTTTGAGCACTTGTGTCGTGAAGGTATGCCAGAACATGCTTGTCAGAGATCTCCGTTATCAACATCTGGAAGAGTTTTCCCCAATATTGGGACGGTGATACTCCAAGAGCCTTTACTAATATAGAATGTAAAAGCACACCGATAATATCCTTCCTGGCATCGCGAACATATCCGACAGGACGTGAAGAATAATCTTCTAGTTCATATACCGCTTTTGGACAATCACAACGCTTATCCGTATCTGCACTGAATTCTCTCCCGTATACATACATGGGGCCTAATATTTTAAGAGCTTCTACCAAAACATGCGTATCAACCGCCAAAATACCATCAATCTTTTCATGCCCAGATGTCGTATTATAAAGTTCTTCAAATTTCTGCATGGAAATCTTGAAATCAGAGAAATAATTGCTGTCGCGAATATTTAATTCATACACGCCTTTATGGAATTTGAGGATCTCAGGTGGAGCGGAAAACTTTTTACTTTTTGCCGCATCTAAGGCATATATATCATCCGCTTTTTCCAGTATGGCTTTACCGCGAACGAATCGAAACTGTGCGTATGCCGTCATAAATCCTCCGGTAGAGCGGAGTTCTTTATCGTTTTGAAAAATCACCAAATAGCGCTTTTCACTTGGCTCACCCAGCATAGCGGGGAGGTTCGTAAGAAGCGGTTGCGCGTTGACAAATAAATTCGCGGCATTTTCTATCACGTCTTTTGCCAAAACCAACCGGCTACGGATGACCGTGTTGCCAATTCTTTCAGGGTATCTTCCGGGATCAATTTGACCCAGTTCTTTCCGTAATGTATCAATATCAAGCGCAATACCGTTTATCTTCGGGGTGAGCGCAGTCATCGTTTTAACTGCTGTCTGAATCCGATCATCCGCGCTCCCTGATACGAAGGTGCTCTTTCCTTTTAATCCCAATAAGTCTGCGTTGGGCTCAAGCGCCGAAACGGCCTTATCTCCTGCGTCAAGACCTGCAAAACCGGCTTTAATCGCATGCTCCCCGTCGCGGATATATGCCCCCACAAGTGGAATTACTTCAAACGGTTTCACCTTATTATATTCAAGGTTTAATGCTGCAAGGCTTTTCCTCGTTTTCCCAAGTGTTTCCTTTGCTTTCACTAAATCTTGTTTTTTGACTGCTGCACCCAGTTCTTTTCCATCAATCATCACCAGCTGCGCTTTCCCCGCAATCCCTTTGAAAGAAAGAGCAAGAATTCCACCTAAAAGAAGCACAATCGCGAGAATCACGAGTGGAATTGCTAACACAACCCACGGAAATCTTTTTTTCTTATTCATGGAAGGTGTTTGTGGAGTTGTTTCTAATTCGATTTTTTTTAAGTTCCCAGCCATATATGTATTGTTCCCGGTTTACCAAAAAAAGTCAACGTTATACCGCTCCTTTACCGGAAATCATTGCCCAAGGACTTTTTAATAGTATGGCTATATCCAAAAGAAGCGACCTCTCTTTTACATAATCTGCGTCCATTTTAATCCGCTTGTCAAAATTGACCTCGCTCCTTCCTGATACCTGCCAATGACCTGTTATCCCGGGTTTTGCCGATAACACAATTTTCACCAATTCCTTTGTGTGCGGATATTTCCGCTGCTGTTCAACAAGTTCATCGGGATAGTATGGCCGTGGCCCTACCAAACTCATTTCTCCCTTCAGCACATTGCCTAATTGGGGAATTTCATCAAGAGAATGTTTTCGTATAAATCGACCCACTCGCGTCACCCGAGGATCTTGAAGCAATTTATAGCTATTCCTTTTATATTCCCCGTACAGCTTCGCCAGGCGTGGATCATTTCGCAGTTTTTCATGTGCGTTGACGACCATAGAACGGAATTTATATAACTTAAATAGCTTTCCATCTCTCCCGACCCGCTGAGGCGTGTCTGCAAAAATAGGACCAGAGCTATCTACTTTTATGGCGATTGCCGTAATAATGCATATGGGGGAAAAAAAGAGAATGAGAAGGAAACTTCCCACGATATCAATGAATCGTTTGACAAGTGCATATATCATAAAGAAAAAGTTACGTCAGGTGGTCATGTTCTGTCCCAGCAAGACTTTCAACGAGTTTTTTGATTTTTGGTACCGACGTTTTTTTACACACCAACACGACATCTTGCGTATTGACTACCAGCATATCGTCAAGGTCGATCGTCGCGATCACTTGATTTGTATAATTGTAAACAAGTGAATCATTCGTATCTGTTAAAAGGACCTTTCCTTGAGTAACATTCTTGTCTCCTGCTTCCTGCAACGCTTCTTTTAACGCCTCCCATGCTCCAATATCGCTCCATTCAATATTTTCTGATACGACCAGTGCATCCGATGGGTCAAGTTTTTCTAATATCGCATTGTCAAAATGAATTTTTTCAAGGGTGGGATATATTGCCTGTAGTACATCCTCAAATGACGCTGTATGCCGGGCATCAGCAATTCTCGATAACCCCGTATAGATATTCGGCACATATCGTTGGTATTGTTTCCATAAAAATTTCGGCGTAGTAACGAAATACCCCAAATTCCACGCGTGATGTCCGCTATGAAAATATTTTTCCGCAGTTTTACTATCCGGCTTATATTGAAAATCAACACATGCATAAAATGGAATATCATCCTTTTTCATCAGTGCTTTGCCATACTCAATCCATCCCAAATTCTCGCTCGCAAATCGCGGCTTCTGCGCAACAAAAATTATCTTATTTTGGTCTTTCGCAACAAATGCGCCGGCACTTCTGAGTATTTTTCGAAACAGTGCTTCGTTTTTCACTAAATGATCACTCCACAAAATCACCATAGGCTCTTCAGAGTGCTCTTTCATGAGAATCGCGGTCATAAGGCCTACTGCAGGGCCCACGTCTCTCATCTCGGGTTCACCGATGACGTGATTAGGAGGGAGATTTTTTAATTGATCTTGGACCGTCTGAACATGGGCTATCCCGGTAGAGACATATATGTCAGACCAAGAAAAATCAGGCAGGAGTCGATATGCGGCAAGCTGCAGTGTCGATTTGTCGCCGATAATTTTTTCAAACTGCTTGGGCGATTTTTTTCTCGACAACGGCCAAAGCCTTGTTCCTACTCCCCCTGCAAAAATTACTGCTTTCATATATATTTCTTGTAGAGCTTCTCCACAACCATTCTTATTTCCCTTTTAAACCGACTGCTATCAAATCGAAGTGAATTTTTACGACACAATGCGCTATCATACCATTGTCCTGTAAAATAGTGCAACGCGTCAATAAGCGATAAAACACTCTGCTCGTGAAAAAGTATACCGGTTTTTCCGTCTTGCACTATCTCTGCAATTCCACTCTCGCGAAAGGCAATAACTGGTTTCCCGCACGCTTGAGCCTCCACTGCTACTAATCCGAAATCCTCATCTCCCGCAAATATAAATGCGCGGCAATTTTGATAATAGCCAACGAGCTCCTCATCTGTCAAATAATCATCGATAAAATAGATATTTGATTTTGACCGCGAGCGCAATCGAGATTTTTCCCATCCGTCTCCGATAACGACCAGAGGCCAACCAAGCTCATTGAACGCATCCACAACAAGATCAACACGTTTGTACCCTACGAGTCGTGAAACAACCAAAAAATAATCTGAGACAGGCGCATGAGAGACCCTTGGGGGATCGAGCGAAAATTTACGGATATCTACAGGGGGATAAATTACTTGCTCAACGCCCTTTGTATAGTATTTTCGGATGCGCTCCTCTACGTGTCTTGAGATTGCTACATAATAATCTGGTCGAGAACTCGCAATACGATCCCATTGTCGAAGTAGAGAACTAGATTTCGACAAGGCTCCCCCAGTTGCCCACTTCGGTAATCCCAGCGTGGATTCCCGGGTATAGTTACCATAACCGCTCCATAGATAGCGCGTCGGGGTCAAACAATAACAAATATGAAGCGTTGTCGGCTTCGTCAAGATTCCCTTGGCCTCAGCAGATGTAACGGAGATTACCGCATCGTAGGGATCAAACGTAAACGATTCAAACGCCATCGGGGTAAGCCACGGATACAATTCATGATGACGTTTCGCAAACGGAAAAGAAGAAAGAAACGAAGGCTTTACACGAAATACATTTGCCCATTGGGCGCGACTGGGATCATAGACAGCAGTAAAGAGAGGCGCATCCGGCCATACTTCATGAAGCGCCAACAGGACTCGTTCTGCCCCACCAAATTTATTTATTCGGTCATAAACCAATGCTATGTTCATCGTCATTATCTTTGAAAAACCTCATGATATGTCTGCAGGGTTTTTTGCGCAAGCTCTTTCCAAGTAAATCGTTCCATATGGCTCGCGATGCGTCTTTGTGCAATCGTCGAAAGAGGAGGAAGTACTGCCTCATTTGCTAGCTTTAATGAAATATCGTCAGTATCCGTTGACTCCATATACTCGGCAAGGTCACCGAGTATTTCGTGGAAAACGGGGATATCGGAACACAACACCCGACTCCCTAACGCCAATGCTTCGAGCGCTGGAAGACCAAACCCTTCCATTCGCGACGGCAATACTAATGCTTGTGCGTGTTTGTAGAGATTATTCAATGTGGTATCGTTTACATTTTGAAGTATTTGCACACGATTGGATAATTTCATTTTCGCGAGCTCTCCCCGTAGTCTCCGATAAAATAAATCGTCTTTTCCTACTATCACAAGCGGCAACCTGTGGCTACTTGTCTCTACATACTTTTTGTAACCTTCAAGGAACGTCTCCATATTCTTGTGAGGATACACGTTTCCCACATAGAGAAAATATCTTCCCTCAATGATAGGCTTATGTTGGTCCGTGTTTCCCAAGGATGAAACGATATCCGGATCAACACTTTCATACGTAACTGAAACCTTGTCAGGTGACACACCTAAAAATGTAACAATATCATTTTTAATTGCATGAGAAACAGTAAGAATGTGACTGGCACGCCGCACACCAACGGTCAGTATGAATAAATATCCTAAACGCCGAACCTTATACATGGCCATGGGTAATGTACTCGCTTTACCGGTATTAAAATGGAGTATCGTTAAATCGTGAATCGTAAGAATATATTTTCTCGGATAGAAAATGGGCGCAGCAAAATATGGAACGTGCAAAACGTCAAGGTGTTCCCTCATCAATATCCAAGGCATGATAATCTGTTCTGAAAACGTGTGCCACCGCGTATTTGCAATTCTTTTTTTCCACCGTGAATTTGGTGCTTCAAATGTTCGAAAATCCCCCTCACGCAAAAAAACGATAAACTGATTTTCTTTATCCAAAACAGACAACTCACGGATGAGATTCCGAATATATCTCCCAACACCGGTTTCCCCAATAAGTCTCGCGTCTATGCCGATTTTCATAGGATAATCTTACTCTCTATAATCCCACCGTATCTAATACCCTTATCCGTACACTCAATACGAATAAAATAATACGGGTAACTACCAGCGGATATTTGTGGGTATAGTGTTTTTTATAAAATGTTTGCATGGTTTCATAAAAATACCGCTTCGTCTGTTGGCGAAGTTTTTTATTCTGGTGTGCTCTGCCACTTTGTTTTTTGTGATGGAGAATGGAAACCTCTGGGCAAAACCAAATCTCCCATCCTTTATTTTTTATTCTGTATGCCCAATCTAAATCTTCTCCATACATAAAGTAATCTTCATCGAGAAATCCAACGTGCCGAATCACATCTTTACGGGTGAGGAAAAACGCGCCACTTGGACTATCGATCTGGTGAGGTTTCGTAAAATCTGCGTATCCCATATGGTATCGGGCAAAAATTGGCGAATGCGGCAATACCATCTCTAATCCCAAAAAATACGTTATCGCAGCCCAGGGAGTTGGAAACCCTCGATGACAAGCGGGATCCATGGTACCGTCGGGTAATTCGACTCGACACGTAGCCACAGCGGCTTTTGGATGTACGTTTAAAAATTGAAGCATTGTCTGTATTACGTGCGACCGAACTTCTGTATCAGAGTTTAGGAGCAAAATGAATTGTCCTTTTGCCAAACGAACGCCCTGATTATTGGCCGCAGCAAACCCAATATTTCTACTATTTGCTACATAGACAAGCTGTTTATAGAAAGGTGTGTTGCTTTTTTTGAAACTCCGAAGCAGCTCCCTGCTCCCATCGGTTGATGCGTTGTCAACGACTATGACTTCCCACTCGTCCTTGGTGGTTTTTGCTTTGACAAGCGAAGACAGACACTCCCCAAGAAGCTCTTTCGTATTGTAATTAACGATAATAATAGATAATTTAGCGCCCTTCATATGCCGTTGCCCACACCCGTTCAAGTAAACCCGCAATACGATCCCAGGAATATTCCTTCTCTATACGCTGTCGGGCATTGCGTTGTATGACGTTTCGTGTTTTTGCATCGCTCATTATTCGTGAAATCGATGTCACGATATGGGAAACGTCATCTGCAATCAGCAATTCCTTCCCATGCTGCACATGGAGCCCCCTGGCCCCAAGCGTTGTTGTCACCACCGATAATCCGCTCGCCATTGCTTCCAGAATTTTGTATTTCGTACCGCCCCCCACGCGGATAGGCGCAAGCATGATATCTGTCTTGTTTAGTTCGTCTTGAATATCATCCACGTGTTCTAAAAATATCACTGATGGCTGATTTCCAAATCCTCGGATACTGGAGGGCACGTGTCTTCCGACTATGCGAAGCCTAGCTAGTGGGTACGAACGGATTACCGCCGGCCAAACGTCCTGAAGAATATATTTCACGGCGTCTCTATTTTGAAGCCACGAAAAATTACCGACAAATAAACAGATAGGTCCTACCGTAGGATCTGCTTTTTTGGGTTTAAAGGGAAATTGAGTCAAATCCACTCCGTTTGGAACGACTGAAATATTACGAAGTCCCGATAACCCCTGTATTTTTTGTTTGTCTTCGTCAGATACGGTAATAATCTCTGTTGCCTTCTTCCAGATATTTTTTTCCCACTTCCGTAATTTATCGACATCCCACGAAAGAACCGGACGCAAAAGTCCGACTGGAATGCGTTTGACGTAACCCTCATAGACCTCATGCTCTACATTATGTTCACTTACCACAAGGGGTACATGAAAGGCAGGCATGGATGGCCATACATATCCGGGCTCAATATGCACGATATCGTACTTCTCCCGCGAAAGCGCATCGCTAATGGATCGTTTCATTTCATTATTATCGTATGTTGAAAGCAAAAACGGGTACTTTCCAACTATCGAACGAGCGAGGTATGGTAACTGCCAGGCATGACCTCGATGCACTACGGTTATCTGCTGGCAAAAAGATAGACGATGAATTTCTTTTTTCTCTTCTTCTGTTCGAATGAATGAGAACAAATGAATCGTGTGTTTTTTTGTCAATTGTTTCAAGAGATTAAAAATACGGATTTGACCACCTGAGTACAAAGGATATGGAAGTATCGCGGAAACAAAAAGTATTTTCATGTACAGTATTGTAAACACCAGTTACGGAAGAAAAGATTTACTGTGATGTCTTCGTAGCTTGATGTTGCTCTTTCGTTAAATCGATGATGGCATAGGTATCGTTTCGGACAAGAACAGTATATTTTTTGACAAGATCGCGAGTTTCGGTGTCTGAATCATGAGGCGAAACGGTAACATAATATTGCGCTCCCATCTGTATTTTTTTATCTATATCAAAGCCTATTGGCCATCCTTTACGCTTTGTCTGGTATAAAAATGTCGTATCTCCATTATACGGAGCAATCACTTTTGCGTTTTTCGGTAACAATGTATCAGCCGATTCTCCGGCTTTAATAATATCCGGCCTATTTATCCAATAATAGGTTCGGACAGTGTACCAGGAAAATGCAAGCAGGAGGAGAAGCGTACAAAGTGAGAAAGGTATACTCTGCATCGGGTTCAAAGCAATTTTTTCGCGAATAAACAACGCAAACCCTTTTGCCACAAACAGCGCGACCAATGGAATCACCAATATCTGATAATAATCATGTTGGACGTTTCCTGCTGCAAATACGGCAAAATACGCTATCCCGCCCAGAAGCCATATATAGGAAAACCATCCTTCCAGCTTTTTGCGCGCCGCTACTAATCCAATGCCAAACGGAATGAGTCCCCAATATCCCAGGATAAGCTCGGCAAGTCGCTTTGCAAAAAGCCAATAGAACCATGCGCCTTTAAAACGAATATTTCCTTTGTTTAGTAACCAGTCCGAAACTGCTATGCCCTCGGGATACTGCAATATCCAATGCCGCCACCATAAAACTGGTAACCCTCCAATGAGAAGATATAGAATGGAAAAAAGGAAAAATCGTTTTGACAATCCGGTGGTGCGGTACAAAATGTACCAGGAAGGAAAAAGCAAAAATAGAGCCATAGGTTTTACAAGGAGAGCAATAGCGGCAGCGGCGCTTGCAGCGATAAGCCATGGGTACGCATGCGTACCCATCTTCGTCAAGCAGTAAAGACTCAAGAGTGCCCAAAAGACCATAAACGTGTCTGGCAGTATCGTACGCCCATAATAGATGCTGTACGGCAAAATCGCATACATAAATGCAGAAAAAAGTCCGGTCTGTGGATCAATAAATCGCGTCACAAGAAGCCCTAATAAGATAACGCTCCCTACGGATGCCGCAATGGCAATCAATCGTAAACTTACCTCAATAGGAATCCCGGGAACAGCGTGAGATATACCAGCACCAACAATCTGATACATCGGAAATTCTACCATGCGCCAGCCTTCGGGATTGTCTTTTCCAGACTGGATATTTGACAAATCATCATAGCGGGGATGCAACGGGTCTATACCGGTTGCCAAAAAATTGCGTGCGACAGCTGCCGTATCCGC
>CAZOTW010000041.1:3388-12447 GCA_964582845.1 uncultured Gammaproteobacteria bacterium | reverse complement strand
CGTTTGTTTTTACCCGTGCTAATAGGTTATTCCCTACCCAATATGCTTCGACGACCCGCCGGTCAAATGGATCGTGTATATGATTTGAGGAAGCGATAAGTACGAGATATTTATAGAGCGTGTCAAAGCGATGCAGAATCTCGGCTAGCCCTTTGTCAGCCGCCTCGTGTTGAACGTACCCAAGCATATCCGATTGCCGCTCGGGACCACAGTAATGAAGGCTGTTGGGCGCAAATGAATAGCGTGAGCAGGACATGACGCCCTGCATATCCAATGTCATACATCAAGCGTCTGGTTTTTGGGTTTGAAAACCACTGTGGACACAAGTAAGGTTCCGACAGTGAGAAGGATCATGCTGACCAGTTGCTGCCCTGCGATACCCTTATGAAGTATGCCACTTGCAAGGATAGCGGTTACCACCGGCGCAAATACCAAAATCGACGATACCAGCGTCGCTGGAGCACTCGAAAGAGCTGTATACCACGTCAGGACGTAGGCAACGAGGAGTACGCTGCTTGCAACAAGGGGAAAAGGCGCCAGAGCAGTTGGAGAAACCAACATGTGCATTTTGCCAAAAACGGCTACGGCGATAAGGAGAAACGGTAAACCAAAAACCATCCGACCCCACGAAACTATCGCCGGTGATACGCTCCGGAGCGTTATTTTGGCAATAATATTTTCTACGGCCCAAAGGATCGTCGCCCCGAGGACCAGGTACGAACCTGCTGCCGGCACAAATCGAAACGAGCCACCAAAAACAAACATCCCCAAAAATAACGCGAGGTACCCAAGAAGTTGCACTTTGCTAATCCGTTCTTTGAGGATAGGGATGGCTAAAAGGGCAATCCATAAAAATAATGTTTTTTGAAGAATATTTCCATTTACGGCGCCAATCATGGATAACCCCGTAAAAAACATCGCAAAAGGGATCCCTCCACCGATAGCGCCAATCGCCACTAACAACCCCCACTCTTTTTTTGTGAGGGATCGTAATTTCTCGAGTTGTTGCATACCTACGAGAATACCGGTAAGCACCAAAGCAACCAGGGCATTTCGAACTATGGTAAAGATCAGCGGGTCTGCATGCGAAACGAAAATGGAATTGGAAAATATAGCAATGCCGGAAATGAGCGCTGTTACCAAACTCAGTGCAACACCTTTTTTTATCATAGTTTATCCTCTCCCTTTTCGCGCTTCTCGTATAGAGTCTACGTCACGAGCGTCAATCTTCGCAAGGCCGATATCTGCATAGACCTCCAGATAATCACCGGGTTTAATATCGCCTATTGGCCCCAAACGGATGGTACGTCCATCCGCCATCTGCGCAGTTTTCCCGTTCACCTGTTTCACTTGAAGCGGTAATGATAAACACATATGAACCATCTTACACGATTTTTGCTCGAAAGATCAAACTACTCGTCGCATCAAAATATGATATTATGAATAGAGACGTATAGAAGTCTGCTCGAGAGGGAGGTGATACGTAAATGGCGAAAGCACGATTTGGATCAAAAATGAAGCTCGACATGATGAGTGTCACCGTCCTTTTGGTCATGTCTGTATTCGGTGGTTTAGTCGGGTATCAACTCGGTAAAGCCACCAGCGCAGCACAATCATTATCACTAAGAGAAGCTGCGACGATGATGAAAGAAAAAGGTGCCGAGATGAAAGAAGTTGGCACCATGATGGGACAAAAAGGAAGACTCTACCAAGATTACGATTTAACACAGAAAGCCGGTATGATGGCCCAAGATGGTTCCAGTATGATGGATAAAGGGACGAGCATGGTCGGCATGATGAACGGATTTTAATAGATTAACGCAATATCGTAAACCCGCTTAAGAAGTCCGAAAAAGACGACACTAGGCGGGTTTTTCGTGGAGAAAGAAAAACTAGAGATAGAGAGAAACGGTCATGTTCCAAAATAGATGGACAAGGATGGGAGCAACCAACGACTTTGTGTTGTAATACAGGATGCTGTTAGCAAAACCCAAGACAAAATCCGTCACAAAATAGAGAGCGAGCGTCGTCCCCGTCAGTTTGTTTACGGTCACCAGGATGGGGACATGGAGGAGAAGGAAAAGGATAGTACTGACAAGCGCAGCCAGCGGCAAGTTATTAGTTTTTCGATACACACGGCTAAAAATAAACCCCCGGCATAACAGCTCTTCAGAAAAGGCCGTCGCAACCGATAAAATGAGAAGGAAAAATCCGTATTGTTGAAAAGCGGTTATCGGTGTGACGTCAAATTTCTGGTACTTTATAATGTGAGCAAGCAACCCTTCTACCGCAAATACCATCCCAAACCCAAGCCCGATATACACGCTTGGAAAAAAATTCTTCAGCGTGAGCCCGATAGATTCAAGGGTATCTTTCTCCTTCTTGAGCACATACCAAAGGACAGGAAGGACAAACACGATGGGTTTCGAAATAAATTCATCAACCCATTCCGGCATTCTGAGAAAGTATCGATACAGGCTCCACGTCAATAATATCCATCCCCACAGCTGGTATACTTGCTCGATAGATTGGGACTTTACCGCCTGCTCCCCTGCCCTTTTTGCCATAGTAGTATTAGAATAACGCCTGGTAAAATCTTGTGCAAGGACTAATCGACATCTCGCCTCTTTGGATTCACTCTGGTTTCCGTAACGGCACTGGTCATGGCATCAACTAATTGCTGGATAAGCTCAGTCGCCTGCTCCTTGGAAAGTGCACGGTAATTATGGGGAAAATAGTGAAATACCAAATTACGACCTCCTTTCCACGCTTTCCACAGGCGCATCGCGAGGTCTTTTCCGTAGCGATTTTCCAGTTGGGCGTAGGCGCTCCGTGCTCCGAGACGCCGGGCGATATTAGGGCTGAGCACTTTTCCGATACGAAAATGGTCGCTCCTATATTCTCGTTCACTGATAATACTTAAGTCGCTGAAGAGACGTTTGAGAAAACCTTCATAGAGCTTTGCATACGGAAATACGAGGTATGAATAATCCGTAAGACCCAGGTTCTGGTGAATATGAGCATCGTTGAGAAGAATTTCTCCATCTTTTGCAAGCGCTTGCTGCGCCGGTGAGAGATAGTGCCATAACCGGGACCCGACGACAATCATGAGATACGGATAAACGAGAGCGTTTCTACAAAAAAGACGACGATAAATCCGACGAGGAGTAATTGCTGCATGACGGGAGTAACCGGGCTTGCGATCATCCGATACCAGTCGTTTAAGTTTCCATGCAACTGCCATTCCCCTATTTGCCAGAACATAAGGGTAAGATACAGAGAAAGAACGAGACCGCTAGCAAGCAAACTGCCAGATGAAGTGACGATAAAAAGACTCACCCCCATAAACCCTATGGCAAAAACGATGGTACGAAACGGTGAAGGAACGAGATGGAAAAATACTTCCGCAATATCCAAAAAGTAGACTCCAAAAAGTCCGCCAATCAGATACCAAACCATACTAAGAGGCGGATGTATGTTCCATTTCAGAAAGCCGACGAGGACCAGATACCCTAAAGAAATAAAGAGAAAGGTAGCTGGCTTGCGCTTGATAATGGTTACGATATTTCCCATGATCGTATGTTTAGTATACCACCTCAAAACCCACAAATTCTCCCGTACCTTCTGCCCACGTGGTGTCTATATGTTCCACCCACGCCACATCAGGACCGTGGCGGCAGCGTTTTGCGAATTCTTCCACGGTCGCCTGGTCCCCTTCTGCAACTATCTCCACGGCGCCGTCTTCCCTATTTTTCACCCAGCCCCTCAGATGCAAATCCCGAGCCTGCCCAAGCGCCCAGGACCGAAACCCAACCCCCTGCACATCACCGGAAATGACAAGATGAGCCCGACGCATAGATACGTTTTACCCTTCATCCTCAATCTTCTCTTCGCGAAGCTTTTTCATTTTCCACATAAATAGGCGTGCTTTGTTATGCGCATGGGCGTCTTTCACGAAGCTCAAGGCTTTTTCCAAAATCGCGCGAGGTATGGTTTTCGCCAGGCGGATGTACAGTGACTTATGTTTATAGTCTCCTAATGTCTCGGCGAGATAAATTCCGTACGACTGAAACTCACGGGAAATATATTTATCTTCCAAAGGATTAAATTTGGTGAGGATTTGGCCAATGCTCTGGACCGAATGACTTTTTGCCATAGCACTTGTTTCTAATTGAAGCGATTCATCGCCCGATCCAGTCCTTCTATTAACGCAATTTGTACCGCGTCTGCACCATGTTTTACCAAGTGCTTCAGCGAGCCAGCCTCGCTTTGGTTAAATCGGGAAAGGACAAATGCGATGACCGACCGATGGTGCATATTTTTATTTTCTCCGTTCCCTGTTGATTCTTTCCCCCGACCAATTCCCATACGAAATCGGATAAACGTATCAGATTTTATCGCACCCAGAATCGACATGACCCCATTATGCCCGGCTGTTCCTCCTCTTTGCCGGATACGGATTTTCCCAAGTGGTAAATCGATATCATCGTGCACCACCCACACATCCTGGGGTTTTACCTGATAATGATCAACTAAACTTTTCACTGCCAACCCGGAATTATTCATGTAGGTAAGAGGCTTTACTAATATGACATCACCTGTTTTTGCAACAAGCGCTTTATGCAACGTGTCATTTTGCCACACGGCGGTTTTTGAGGAAAGCTCGCGGCTTAACCGGTCGACGATCATAAATCCTATGTTGTGTCTGGTGCTTTCGTACTCTCCTCCCGGATTACCGAGTCCAACAATGAGTTTCATAGTAAATTAAATCTTTTCGTTCAACAATTGTATCACGTTTTCATCAGAAACCTGGGAAAAATTTTTGTACCATTCTCCAACCGCTTGCATATGATTCACGGACTCACCAACGATAAGCGTATCTACTTCAGGAGCAATCTTTGCTACCGTATCGGAGGGTGCTACCGGCAAAACCGCAACGACTTTTGCGGGTTTTTTAGACTTAGCCCATTTGATCGCAGCTTCCATCGTTGCTCCCGTTGCCGCACCGTCATCTACGAGCAGTACCGTTTTGAGGAATAATGATATGGGTTTTTTACCTTTGCGATACAAAAGCGTTTTTTGCTTTATTTCCTCTGTCAGTCGGTCGCGATGCATTTGAATATACGCCTCATCAGCACCTGTTCGCTGCGTGAGTCGCCAGTCTACCTGTATAATTCCTTCAGGTGCCACAGCGCCGAGTGCTAATTCCTCGTTTCCGGGAGCAGGAATCTTTTTAATAACCACAACGTCCAGTGGAAGAGCGAGTTTTGAAGCTATCGCGTGGGCAACTACAACTCCCCCGCGCGCAAGTCCCACTACACAAACATTCGTTGCCGCGTAGGAAGTACATTTTGAGGCAAGAAGTTTTCCAGCCTGTGTCCTATCCGTAAATACCACGATTATTTCCCACGTAATACACGTGACAGTCACATGATGTTGTACGTCTCATGTTCCCCATCACGTGTAAACGTTATTTCATCTTTTCAAGTTGTTTTTCTGCAAGATTTCCAACATACGGTACTTTGTATGTTTCTCCCTGGAATGCTTTCCACATACAGACGATCCAAAGCACAAATGCGACGAACGAGAGAACAAGCCCTACGAGCCATCCGAGGATCGGAACAAAGCCCAGAGCTATGTTGATGATGAAAATACCACCGAATAAAATCGTGGATTGCATCGCATGAAATCGCACGAATCTGCTCTGTTTTTCCACCAATAACAAGATAACTCCGGTGATAAATCCGAGCAGGTAGGCCGCAGCTCCCATGAGATTTTCATTTCCTTTTGATTCTGCCATTTTTTATCACCTCCTTTATACTGAATACTTCGCTGAAATCAGCGATTTCATGAATTACTTCATGATAGCCAAGTTTAGAACTTCTCTATTCTCACCATATCATGCAAGCATTTTTTGAGTCAATAAGGAGGAATATTAAAACATGGATAACTGCTCTTTGGTCGCATCGACAAGGGGAAGCTTCTCACCCTCCCGCCACAGCTTCACGACGCCAAATACTCCATCGTACCCAGGATCTATGACTATATCGCCCATCCGTACTTTCTCTATACCTACTCCAATACGCTCCCCTGCAATTTGGGTTATCTCGTCTTTCTTTGCTTTCAGCAATACGGAAAATTCACCCTCAAGTTCATCCGTAAGTCTCCGATAGAGTGTCTGCACTTTGATACTGGCTACCGGCGATCCGATACATTCGGAAATTATCTCCTGTAGCGGGACGAGCATCACAAAAGGTTGTCGATTGGGAAAAGCTTTACTTTTTGTAACGCTCACGATCGCTCCATTTGGGAATACCGCTTCTTTTTCTATTGTGAGCTTGAGATCTTCTTCACTTCGACTAGCGAGCTCACTGACCCGCTGCTCCACCCCCTGGGTCAAGGGTTTTCCACATACGGGGCACGTCGTCCCATTTTTTGCCGTTTCCTTTGGTCCCCAACGGATATTGCATGTGCGATGACCGGAGTAGTGATACTTGCCCTCTTCCGGATAAAATTCGATGGTGTATGCAATACCAGGTTGCTTTCGCGGTGAGCGAACAAAATTTTGTCCGGCTTCACTTGCTTTAACAGATTGTGCTGATGGATCTAAATTTTTGTTCGCGAACAACAGCGAAGGCAGACGAATGGCTTGAGAGATTGCATCGTAACTCAATTTCCCGTCCGGAATATCAAAAACTGTTGATTCGCGGCCGAGTTTGGGACCACTATGCGCATCGGAAAAAGAAACAATAGATCGATGATCGAGCTCTTGTATCCGCCAGTTCATCGAAGGATTACTCGAAAGTCCCGTTTCAACAGCATAGATATATTTCGCAAATGGTCCGAAAGCCTCAGCGATACTGTTAAACCCGCTCATGGATCCAAAAACGGAAAACCAGGGCGTCCAGGCATGCGCCGGGATGACGAGCGCGTGCGGTTCTATCGACAAGACTAATTCGGCAACCTGGATGGAGCTTAATCCGATAATCGGCCTCCCGTCACTCATGAGATTACAGCCTTGCTTGGTCATTTGTTTACTGATCTTATCTGCTGATGCTAAAGATGGCACCCAGATAAGGGTATGAATCCTTCTCCCGTGGCCGCCCTGGGAATAAATACACGATACTTCGGTCGCAAGAAGAAACAATGGATCATGCAAAGCGGCATTTTTGAGTTTCAAAAGTCCATTGCCTAGTTCCTCCAGGTTTTCTTTAATTTCGCGCATCCAAAGAGGGTGAGTCCAGTCGCCGGTCGCCACAAGTCCCATGCCTTTTCGCTTCGTCCACGCTGAGATCTGCGGCAAAACCATGTCCTTGGATACCGCACGGGAATACTTTGAATGCAATTGTAAATCAGCAATGACGTGCATGTTGATCTCCTCTTATGATCAAAAAAGCAGTAGTCCCACTTTGTGAGACTATTCCAATAATTCTTTCATAATACTCTTCAGTTTTTTTTCATATTGTTTCAGTGCTAACCGCTTGATCTTTCGTTTCTTTTTATACAAATGCCCACCCATAATGTACCCCGGCATATATTTCATGGGTCGCTTAAACAACAACACTGGAAACGCCGACAGGAGATATTGTTGAACTACTTTAAGCGTCCCTTGGTTCCGTAACCGCCGAAGTGACCATACGTAAAGAGTCTCCGGGATAATAGCAAAGGGGATGTGCTCCTTGTGAGCGCGCATACCGAAATCCACATCCTCATGAAACGCATGCGTCTCATCGTATCCACCTAATCGATTGAACACTTCCCGCGATACAATCGTTAAAGGTCCAGGAGCAAATGGTCTATGGAGTACGATAGATGTTTCAAGCAACATATTTGCCAGAAGCGTAATATTGGCATCTCCTGGGTGTTCGGAATCCGGGCGAGCCCACGTGGTAAAAAACGACGGATGAGCCTCGTGAATATATGTACTAATTCGTTCAATAAAATGAGGAAAAACGACACTGTCTGCATCGATAAATACTAACCATTCACCCGTTGTCGCCTTGGCTCCAATATTACGTTGACGCGGAAGATTTGCCTTTTGACCCACAATGACTTGAAGCTTTGGCAAGTCAGATGCAAATGATTGGGCAATAGCCACTGTTTTATCTTTTGAAGATCCATCAACAACAACTATCTCAAAAACTTTTTTACTCTGTTTCACGAGAGAACTAAGGAGGGAAGGCAGAAACTTTTCTTCATTGAGTGTTGGAATAACTATGGAAATCATAGATACATCTTATGTGACAAACTCCTGGATAAATTTCTTTACGCTTTTTTCAAATGCACTCAATCCCAATTGGAGCTTTTTCTTCTGTTTCTTTTCCCCATCATGCTTACAGAGAATTCCCCCAGGAATAAACCCGGGCATATGTTTGGGTCCCCGCTTGGTCATAATGACGCTAAACGCTGACTTCAAGTTCCGTTCAAGAACCTTGAGTGTTCCCTCTTTCCGGAACCTTCGCAAGGAATAAATATACAAAATCTCGCGAAATATCTGAAACGGCACACCTCGTTCATAAATCATCATAGATAAGTCGTGATCTTCTCCAAACGAGGTATTTTCATCATAACCACCGACCATCGCAAAGACGTCGCGCCGAACGACGGTAAGCGGTCCCGGTGCCCATGGCCGATCAATAAGAACCATGCTTTCCAGAGCGATATTTCCGATAAATCCCGCAATCGCATCTCCCGAATCATCTCTATCCGTACGAAACCAGGTCGTGAAAAATTTTGGATGTTTTTTATCGATGTACCAACTAATCCGTTCAAAGAAATTAGGCAGAAGAACGCTATCGGCATCCACAAATACAAGCCAACTTGCTTTTGCTGTCTTTGCGCCTACATTACGTTGACGCGATACCCCTGGTTTATCAGAGCGTATGACGGTCAAGTGAGGAAGTTGCTTTTTGAATGTACTGGCAACAGCAATCGTGCGGTCAGAAGATGTACCATCTACGACAATTACTTCAAAATCACCAACCGTCTGGACGGTAAGAGACGTAAGGAGATGGGGCAAAAATTTCTCTTCATTGAGTGTCGGAATAAAAACGGAAAAA
>CAZOTW010000041.1:0-3378 GCA_964582845.1 uncultured Gammaproteobacteria bacterium | reverse complement strand
GATGCAAATAATCGCCCCTATCAAGCAGGAAAAGAGCTTTTCCATAGATCTGTCGCATTATACGGTATTTGGCCCACCCGTGCTAACGCCATATCATCGCTTGGCATAGGTACCTTGATTCCGATACATCCCTAAAACTTCGGCAACAGTGGTGACCTGTGCGGGTGATTTATCTGTCCGTATGCGCACTAATCTAGGAAATCGCACGGCAACACCTGCCCCATGAGTTGGTGAGCGCGTGAGGTCATCACCGGCAATTTCTACCACAATTTCCGGCCGCACCCAGATAGCGGGAGCCAATAATTTATTCACATCGATATATTCCTTCGGCTGGCTGTCCACTTTTATCTTATGAAGTTTCGTATAGAGATCTTTCCATAGTTCATCAGACACGCCAGTGCCGACTTTTGTAACCGTGACAAATTGATCACCTTTTCGCACCCCCACGAGAAACATGCCGATCCCAAACCCGGAACGCTTCCCCTCCCCTTGCGAATAACCCATGATAACGGCATCAATCGTATCGGTGAGCTTCCCCGTTTTTCCTTCTTCTTGTTTAAATTTTACCCAACTATATCCACGGCGTCCTGGTTCATATGGACTTATCCATTTTTTCACCACTGCTCCTTCCAACCCTTTGGCAAGCTGTTCATCGTGATACGCGCGAAGTGCCGCTGGCGTTCGCGTCACCATCTGTGGAGAGATCATAAGGAGATTTCCCTTTTTTACGGTCTGTTCAAGAATCTCGCGCCGCTTCGAAAGAGGCTCACCCAATAAATCCTTCCCGTCTTTATACAAAATGTCAAAAACGAAAAATTTCAATGGTACGTTACCCCGTGCTTCCTCAATCCCATGTTTTCGTTTCCTCGTCATCGTTTCCTGAAAAGCAATGAGTTTACCGGTTTTCGGATCCAACCCAACAGCCTCGCTATCCAATATTACCTCCTCGGCATGCAGCTGTGTACCAATATCTGAAAGCTCAGGAAACATCGCACTCGTATTTTCCAAATTCCTCGAATACGTATTAACTTTTGCCTTTTGACCTTTGACTTTTGACATTGCTTGATAATGTATCTGCACTCTCACCCCATCGTACTTTGGCTCAACGGCTACTTCACCCATTTTCTCAATCATTTCATCGGCAGTGGGTATCCGCTGGCATAGTGACGCAAGGATAGGAGCTCCCACATGAGCTTTTACATGAGAGAGTCCTTTTATCCCATCCTTTTTGAGCGTCTGGGCGATAAAACCAATATCCGGCCGTACATTATATGCACCTTCAAGCGATTCGCGAGCGGACTTGTCTCCGGTAAGCATCCAGGAAAGTGCATCCAAAATGGTCATATCCGAAAATCCCAAACGCAATTTATCAAGAGGAATCCGAACGAGATAGCGGGCAGATAGCGCATCCACGGATAAAAGGAGGTTTGCGAGCATATCAATCTTTTTTTCCTGCGATCCGAGGCCACCTTCTTTCGCCATGACCAGTAACACATCGTACACAGCACCGACGGTCATGGACTTCGTGGCATCTTGTTTCGAAGCATGGGAACATGCTTCTGCCGCAACTCCCAAATCGCCTTCCTTTTTAAAAATACGAACTACTTGGGAAACCTCCACGCCATACGCTTTTGCTATCGCGCGAATCATAAATTTATCCGCTATACCAAATTCAATCGCTTCATATAGCGGAACCACACGGCCCTGAAGCAAATAACACATCTTGCCAATTTCTTCGTGGCTAGCGTGATGGAAAAGCTCGGCTAAAATTTCCGTCATCGCGTTTCGCGAGGCGGTCCCCTCGAGTTTCTTAAAATATTGGGCAAGGTCGGAAAATTTCATCTAATAAACAGAAAGTAGGCAGCGGCGATAAGAATAATGAATAATACCCCAAATCCCAAAGCCACCCATCCTTCTTTGTCATTCCGGGTTAACTTCTCAATCCCCTGCAAGACCACAACCAGAGCAAAAATAGATGGGATGACCAGAAATACATAGGTAAGACCTGGGCCGGAAAAATTCATAGATGATAGCCGACATCAAATTGTATTTTTATTGCGTCTTGAGCACGTACTTTACACCTTTTGTTGAGCCTTCTTTCTTCACTATACCCTTTTTTATCAGGTCCTTCAATTCACGAAGCACGGTATCCTCCGAGATCATCGGAAATAGCTCAAAAAATGCTTTATTCTGTAAAAATCCGTTCTCTTGGATATATTCAACGATTTTAATCTGCCGCTCCGTAAGAGCCAACTGCTGACCACCCAATGATTTCTTGAGCTTCAAGTCGGTAGAGAGCGTCTTTATTTTCTCTTTGATGCGGGTAAGCTCTATGGCAAGCCCTTCGGTAAAATATTCAAGCCACCCGGTAAGGTTTCCTTCTAACCGTCCAACGCTCTGAAGTGCATCGTAGTAAAGAACCGGTTCCCGGTCATAATGTTCCTCGAGAGAAAAAAATCGTTTAATGTCATATCCTGCTTTAAAAAGCACGAGTGTGGCTGCGGCTCTGGCAACTCTGCCATTACCATCTAAAAATGGGTGGACGCGGACAATCTCGTAGTGCGTAATACCAGCCTTTAGGACCGTGTGGACATCGTCGGCACTCGTCGTATTGAGCCATTGCAAAAATGAAGCAAGGAGGAAGGGAATTTCCACCGCGGGTGGAGGACGAAACGTTACTTCCCCGGTCTGACTGTTTTTTACCACCACCTGAGTCTTACGATATTCACCCACGGTTTCTTCCGGCAAAATCCGGTGGACGCAAAGTTCATGCACGTGTTTCATGGCTTCTTCAGTAATTTCCGGCTTTTCGTACTCTTCAATAAATTTCAAAACATTCCGGTAATTGAGCACCTCTTGAATATCCCGTTCGCGACCGACGATCTTGGCGCCGGCAAGCAAGCGTTCTGCCTCGCTGAGGCTCAACTCATTCCCTTCTATATGCGTTCCATGGTGCACAGTCCGCACCAATGCCTCTTCTCGAAATTTTGCCTCCCACGCGGGAACGAGCGGCGCATTTTCGATAATCTCTTTGGCTGATTCTATCGTGCCAATGTACTTCAGAATTTTATTGGTAATGGTAAAATTTGGAGAATACATACTGTATTTTATCCCCGCAGAATACCCGTATAATACCCGCATGTACGGGGGAATGCAACAGGGAATTTGAGGCTACGTCTGCTATTATACGAGTTTCGCGTTATGATACTTTCGGGTGACACGAGCGAGGCTTTAGTGACTCAGGCGAAGCGCGGTTTTTGTAAGAGAGGCGCGGGGAGGCATGCCGTTTCGAAGCATCGTCATGGCTTTGGCTGATAATATTGATGGAGAGATATCGGTCTGGACCTTGACGATGCAAGAATCACGGCGTGCCGACCA
>CAZOTW010000040.1:0-12592 GCA_964582845.1 uncultured Gammaproteobacteria bacterium | reverse complement strand
AGCGTTTCTTTACTCTGTACCCCGATAAATTGCTTTACGACGGTGCCGCCTTTGAAAATCATAATAGTCGGGATACTCATGATGCTGAATTTTTGCGCAACTACCGGATTTTCATCGACGTTGACTTTCCCTACCTTTGCCTTACCATCCAGGGCCTTTGCGACTTCTTCAACGATCGGCCCCTGCATCTGACATGGACCGCACCACACCGCCCAAAAGTCCACCAATACCGGTTTATCGGACTTGAGCACTTCGCTATCAAAATTTTTATCCGTCAGTGTCACATCTGCCATACCAGGTAGTGAAATTTCGACCTTTGCCTTGTTGCACTTTTTCCGAAATCTCAATCTCCTTTCATAAAAAATGTATTCTATGCTAGGTAGTCATGTCAGACACAGGCAAAGTGAAAAAGCGTGTCGAAATTCTACTACCTGGCTCTCTTTATTTTATTCTACCATCATTATCTTCATCAAGGGTATCAGTATACCAACTTTTCAAAAATCTACAAAAGGGCAAAATAATCTATGCACGAGAGGGCAATTCTTCACAATTTCATACCAGGCGCTATACCATGTATAATAGAAATTCATAAAAGAAGCGAAGATACTTAGCAATCTAAGCCGCTAAGCCCTCTACGCTTCTAAGCTCTCTAAGCTTTTATACTATGCGTATCTTTTTCGGCGGGCCACTGACGGATTTACAAAATCCGGAAAAAACCAAGGCATTTTACGTCAAGCTCGGTGAAGTCGCAAAGACTAACGGCTTTGATTACTATTGGGCATTTGAGCATGGTACCGATCCGGAGCATAATCCTGATGTATCCGCTTCCCGCGTGTACCAGATCGACACCCAGGAACTGGAAAAAAGCGATTTGATGATTGCGTATGTGGGCGAACCATCCACCGGCACCGGAGAAGAAATAGAGTACGCCCAAGATCATAATATTCCCGTGTATCTCCTTTTTGAGAAGGGGAAAAAAATCTCCCGCATGCTTCTGGGAAGCCCCAGTATAAAAGGGGTAATCGAATTTACTGATGAAGCAGATGCGCTAGCACAATTACAATCACTCCTTCAATCAATAAAGCCTCATTAAGGCCTCCGGAGGGCTATTCTTTAACAGAATATCCTGATGTTACGATGGTCTTTTGGATGTCTTTTTCAGATATCTTCCCTGGGTCAAACTCTACATCGACTACTTGCTTCGCATAACTACAGCTTGCTTTTACGCCCACATCTTCCAAATCGCTTTCGATCACCATCGCGCAACTGGCACAATGCATCCCCTCGATTTTAAATGTTTTCTTTTTCATGGAATTACCTGAAACGAGCCTGTAAACATCCCCATACTACAAGAATAGGCGAGTCTCCCCTCTTTCGTCGGTGCAAAATCAATCGTTTCTGTCCCATTGACCGGCAATACTTTGGATATATTGTAATCCGGTATAGTGAACGCCCGGGCACACCCATTGGCGTTGACGGTATGAAGAGTCAGGTGCACCGGCACACCTTTTTTGAGCGTTGAAGCATTTGCGCTATATCCGCTATTCGTCACGGTGATCGTCACATTCTGCACTCCTTTACTTATTCCTGCCACTTGACCCTGGGGACTCGCAAGTTTATCAACTGGGGTCACCGCTGCGGTATAGAGATTTTGAAGCGTATAAAACGACCCCACTAGCCCCAATCCGCCATTCACGGAAAGAATGCCAAAAAGAGCTACCACCGCTGCGGCGACATACACAAATGCTCTGCGTTTCAGGAGTTCTACAAGAGACGCGCCGAGCACAAAAAAGACCGGGCTCGTTCCCAAAACGAACGCGCCCATGATTGCCGCTCCCATCAGAGGTTTGCCGCTTGCTATTGCTATTGCCATCGTCGCCTGGGTGACCCCGCAGGGCATCAGGACCGTAAGCGCGCCCAATATCACCGGGCTCCATCGTGATTCATCTTTACTTTTCTGTTTGAGGATTCGGTACACCCATTTAGGCGGCTGGATCACTAAATAGCGAAAAATCGGATGGAGATCGAGTAATCGCGCCGCCGTCCCCAACATGAAAAGTCCAACTGCGATCTGGACCATACCTAATGCTTTCGGAGAAAGTGTCAACGCCGATCCCAAAAGCCCTAAAAGATATCCTAACCAGGTATATGCAATGAGTTTTGCCAATAGAAACAGTCCCACATGGCGCCAACGGTGCCCGCCCTGGACGGCCAGCTCGGAGACGGAGGAAGGATCCGGATTGCCATGATCAACCGAAGCAATCGATGATGCCAAGAGTCCGCCCTGCACGGCGATGCACGACAGTCCTCCTGTCGTTAACCCTGTAAGAAACGCAAGCCACACCGTATTCATAAACAGTCCTCTTATTTTTGCATTCCCGCGTACACATGACCCAAAAGTCCCACGACAATAAGCGCTACCCCCCACCGCACCGGATGGGTGCCAGCAAGCGGATAGGTTAACAGAAATCCTATCCCTATTCCGAGCACCATGTGCACAATTGCGTTATAGCCTGCGTTCCTGGACAAGTATTTCTTCATTCGATTTAGCATCTTCATATCTACTCACCTCCTTTTTTAGAAGCTCTTTACGATCCGCCTACTGGCGGGAGTATTAGAGCTTCTTAATCCTCCGAAAAACGCCCCTCGAGCCGCGCTACGAATAGTAGGTAAGGCGAGAGGTAAGTTGTGGAGGACATATTCTCTTGACAAATCTCCCTATCCAGCATATCATAATTATATCCCCTATGGGGGGATAAAAGTCAATATGCCAAAAGGAATACCACGTGACCGTTCAACAAAACAAGCGCTTCTCCATCGGCTAAAAATCGCCCGTGGACACCTGGATAAAGTCATTGATATGGTAAATAAAGATTTCTATTGTATCGACGTCATTCACCAATCTATGGCTGTCCAAGCATCGCTCAGAGCCACCGACGAGGAGATCCTGCAAAATCACATGAGAACCTGTGTCGCAGAAGAAATCCGCAAGGGCAACACAAAAGAAGTTATTGACGAGGTTATGAAAGTGGTTGCACGCTCATAGCGTGCAACCATCCTGAGCAACGTCCCGAGCTTGTCGAGGGACAACGTCGAAGGATCATGGAAAAATTCATTGTTACTATCTTTGGAATTGGCCTTATCGCTGGCATTTATTGGTTCTTTTTCGGAAAAAAAGACAAAATAACCGAGGTGCATGGTTCAATCATGATCACGGTGGAAGGCGGATATAAACCTAAAACCATTAAAGTCGCCAAAGACAAGGTAACCACGCTTATTTTTTTACGGAAAGATACAAACAGTTGTCTTGAGGATCTCATCATTCCAGATTTTAAGATTAAGAAATTTCTCCCGATGCATACGCCGGTCACCATTACCCTGTCCCCTACGAAACCGGGTAAATTTAATTTCCATTGCGGTATGAATATGTTCCATGGAACGATCGAAGTGGTATGACCAAAGTCTCCTTCCCCATCGTCGGCATGCACTGTGCAAGTTGCGCGCGGCTTATCGAAAAGAAGCTCAATAAAACACCGGGTGTAGCTACTGCTGCAGTCAATTATGGCAGTGAACAAGCGACGGTTAATTATGATTCTTCCGTAAGTACGTTAGGCGACCTAGGATCCATAGTTTCGAGTCTCGGCTATAAAGCAGTCATCGCCACGGAATCGGGAAAAACGAGCGACGATATTAAGGAAGAAATCAAAAAGAAAGAACTCCTAAATCTCAAACGCAAAGTCACGGGATCAGCCGTACTCACCATCCTTATATTGCTAGGTAGCCTTAACCACATGCTTGGTTCATTGATACATGCCTTGCCGTCGTGGCTCAGCTACCTCGAATTGCCTCCCGCCGCCCTCCTCATTTTAACTATTCCGGTCCTTTTCTGGGCCGGGCGGGAATTTTATCTCGCTACATGGTCCGGACTCAAAAACAGAGCGGCATCCATGGATACACTTATCGCCATTGGAACTACTGCTGCGTTTGGATATTCAGCAGCGCTTACTCTATTCCCCGCTCAAATGGAAACGCTTGGGTTTCCGATGACGATGTATTACGATGTAGCCGCGGTCGTCGTGACACTTATTCTTTTGGGCAGATTTTTTGAAGCCAAAGCCAAATCCCATACCAATGACGCGATCAAGAAACTGTTGCACCTTCAAGCCAAAACGGCGAGAGTATTGCGTCTTCGCTCGAGCCGTCCCGAGCTTGCCGAGGGACCCCCATCAACAATGGGTGAGATGATCGAGGTAGACATTCCCATTAATGAAGTTGTTGTGGGTGATCATATCCGTGTCCGTCCGGGTGAAAAAATTCCCGTCGATGGAACCATTACGGAAGGCACGAGCTCTATCGACGAATCGATGGTCACCGGTGAATCCATACCGGTAGATAAAAAATCTGGCGACCGCGTGATTGGATCAACGATCAATAAAACCGGCTCATTTGTGTTTAGAGCCACAAGCGTTGGCAGCCAAACCATGCTCGCCCGGATTGTGAAGATGGTGGCAGAGGCACAGAGCTCCAGGGCTCCCATTCAACGACTCGCTGATACTGTTTCTTCGTATTTTGTCCCGGTAGTCTTAATGCTTGCTGTTGCGACGTTTGTCGGATGGTATGTCTTTGGCGGATTTGCGGCAGCGTTTACGAATATGATTGCGGTTCTTATTATTGCCTGCCCCTGCGCCATGGGGCTAGCGACACCTACCGCCATTATGGTCGGTACTGGCCGTGGAGCCGGCATGGGCGTGCTTATTAAGGACGCTGAAAGTTTAGAAATAGCCAACAAAATCAAAGCTGCCGTCTTTGACAAAACCGGCACACTGACCCAGGGAAAACCAGTTGTGACCGATGTCGTCCCCCCCACTATACTTCCTATCGCTGCTGCATTGGAAAAGGGATCGGAGCACTCGCTAGCGGATGCAATACTTACCAAAGCACAAGGGATGAGCCTCGCAAATGTTACGAATTTTAAAGCCATCCCCGGTCAGGGCATTTCAGGAACTATTGCCAGGAAACAATATGTATTTGGTAAACCCAAAAAATCATACCCCCAGCTCGAAGAGCAAGGAAAGACGGTCATGGAGCTTTCAACCGGCAACACAACACTTGGGTATATTGCCGTAGCCGATACTCTGAAACCGGAGGCCAAAGAGATGGTATCAACGCTCACAAAAAATCATATACACGTCTGGATGATTACCGGGGATAACGAGCGTACCGCAGCCGCGATAGCGAAACAGGCAGGCATAGAAAACATACTGGCCGGCGTTCTGCCGGATCAAAAGGCGGAGAAGATTCAAGAGTTAAAAGTTCATAGTTCATCGTTCATAGCTAAACAAAATGAAAAATCTTCGTCTGTGAACCATGAACCATCAACCGTGAACCGTATCGTCGCTTTCATCGGCGACGGTATTAATGACGCACCAGCCCTGGCCGCCGCTGACGTCGGAATTGCGATAGGAACCGGAACGGACGTAGCGATAGAGTCAGCGGGTATTACGCTCCTGAATAAAGACCTCCGAAGCGTCGTTTCTGCGATCAAACTATCGCGCGCAACGCTTCGCGTTATCAAACAAAATCTCTTTTGGGCATTTGGCTACAATATTATTCTCATTCCCGTCGCCATGGGTATCCTCTACCCTATGTTTGGCGTATTACTTAATCCGGCCCTCGCCGCTTTCGCCATGGCCGCAAGCAGTATATCCGTCGTTACCAATTCGCTGAGGTTAAAACGAGTAAAAATTAATTGAGCTTCCGGAATTCAATCGTAAACTGTTTTTTGTATTCCTCAAACGTGATTTTTGCTTGATGAAACAAATCCGCTTGACCTAAAACGAATTTATATGGGGAGAGTCCTTCTCCTATGGCGAGTCGCAACTGAAACGTATGACCATATATTTCTACTTTGAGGTTTTCGATAGGACGAAAACGAAAAAGTCCTCCAATGCAACCACCATATCTCACGGGAATATTATCCCACTCAATTCCTAAATCCTCAGCTATCACCGTGGATATTAAACCGCCTGTCGCGCCAGAATCAACAAGAGCAAGGCCGGAGAATTCACGAATACCATATATTAGTGTTACTGGAATTAAAGGAACAAGAATTATACTGCTGGTAACTCCTGGAAGTGGACTATATTTAGTCGTTACTATATCTACCATTATCCAAAAAAATCTGAGTATTTTTCTCCAGAAGGAAAATAATATAATTTATCTTTATAATCTTTTGCTTTTTTTCGTGTCGAAGCAAGTGTTTTTCCACTAAAAACCACCCGTTTGAAGTCAGCGGATATTGCTACCCAGCCCTTGCGGTAATTTTTAAGAAGTTTTACAAAGTTTATTTTCTTTTCCATAACAAACATATTATATCATGTGTTTAATCCTATACATTGGACGCTTTCCTTCTCTGCCTAAAAAGCATCCCGATGTGAAACCGGGACGCTTACATTTATTATGGAAGAGAAGAATTACTGGACGGTGAGTGTCCCTACCATTCCTTTGTCTTTGTGGCTGTCCACACTGCAGTAGTACTGGAAACTTCCCGTTTTATTTGCAGTGAAAGTCACGGTATCCGATTGACCGGGTTGAACGGTTTTACTCTGCACATTGAGCTCGTTTATGACAAAATTATGCGGATATTTACCGGTATTGGTAAACGTCACATTTACCGTATCGCCTTTGGCAACCGAAAGTGTATTTGGTGCAAATGCAAATTCATTCCCATCTACCTTGAACTCCTTTGCCTTATTACTTTGCGCCGTTGCCCCCGCATCGGTCCCCGATGAACCTGCCACTATCTCCGACGTTGTCGTTGGAGTGAGCATTGTTTGCGGCGCCTCACTAATGGGCTCCGTTAGTGGCGAGTAGCTTTTCATAAGCAAATAGCCACCGGCACCAAGAACGAATATAATAATGAGGAAAAGATATACTTTGTTCATATATTTTTACCCTATCACAGTTTATTACTTTTGTAAAGTAGAATACAATTGACATGTATTATATAATACATATATGACCTCACTTGCGAATAAAACGTACGAACTTCTTAAGAAGGTTCCTGCAGGCCGTGTGACCACATATAAAGCGCTCGCCGATGCCCTGGGCACCAAAGCCTACCGGGTCATTGGACAGTTCATGCGACACAATCCGTATGCATTCTCAACGTGTCATGACCTTTCTCGAAGGACCAATGGTCCTGAGCGCAGTCGAAGGATCCCCTGCCACCGGGTCGTAGCAAGCGACGGGAGTATCGGCGGATTCATGGGAAAAACCCAGGGTCCGGAGATACAAAAGAAAATTGACATATTGGCAAAAGAAGGGGTAAAGGTGGTCAACAATCGTGTCGTGGATTTTGACTCACTCGCCTACCGATTTAGGTAGCGCGGGATTGACAAATATGGAAAAAAGTATCATAGTAAATCAACCGTATGACACGCGTTTTACGAAATTGTTATATTTATTTTTCTAAACCGTCCACTCGTCACAGGTGGGGGTGTTTAGCATTGTAGATACAACAAAACGCGAAAATGCAAGAAGACTCCCTCCAAAAAAGGGAGTTTTTTTTGATGTGTTGCTTAATGAATGAATTCTTATTCACGAATTTAGCAACCATCAATCCCGCGAAGCGAGCATTCGGCTGCGTGGACGTAGCCCACGAGACGAATTCGAGCGTAGTGGGATAGATGGGAAAATACTGTCCTCCTTCGCATAAAGCTACGGAGGACTTAACACTAAAAATTTCTGGAACATGAAATGTTTCGCAGAAGCAAAACAGAAATTTTCAGTGTAAGGGAGGTGATATGTATGACAGATAATCTATTACGCATCATGTTCTATGATGAACAAAAAAGAGAATGGGTAGAGGATATCATAGACACCAAACAAGATGAAGAAGAAAAGCATACACCAGAAAAGAATGACGGAAAGGATCAATTTGACGCCCACCGTGCTACCTATGCATAAAGAATATCTACTATTACCTGTATCCATAGGGCTCGAGAGTCCTCTAGTGGCTTTTAAATCATAGCTTCCGATGTTGACATATTAGAATTCACATAGTACCTTATTAGTGTTTCATTCAAGCTCTCCATTGGAACTTTTTAAGCATTTATCAAGATAATCAAATAAATATAGGAGGAATAATGAGTATGGGAAGAGAAGTAGTAGTAAGTAAAAAACAAATTGAAGGAACCAATGGACGTGCCTTTGTGTTTCACACTGCATTCGATCCTACTGCTCCACCTATTTCCCCGGAGTTGGAAGCAGCTATCCTTGGTCATACCGAGTCAGATACAATGCGAAAAATCCTGGCGGAAGGAATTGCTGCAACCAAAGGAACGAAACCCACATCGAGAGAAAGAGCATAAATAAAACACAGGAAGATTATTTGAGGGCTTTTTTCTCTATCTCCAATTCCTTCTCCAGCGCTGCAACGCTCGGAATCAAAATGGATCGACGTTTGTATTGGATAAGTCTTTTCCGTTTCAATGTTTCAATTTGTAAACTTGCCGTTTCTCTCGTCGTACCAATCCATGCCGCCACTTCTTTATGCGTCAGTGAAATAGGCAATACGCCGTTTGAACTTGCGGCGTCACGGAAGCTTCTGGCGTAATACAAAAGGAGAAGAATGGTTTTCGTGTATGCAGATTCAAAAACGAGAAATTCCATCCGCTGCAGCATCCCGTTTACCCCGGTCAGAAGTCGACCCATGAAATGCTCCAATACCTCGGGGTTCGTTTTAATAAACTTCCTCACTTCCTCCCGCGGCGCCCGCCAAATTTCAACCGACGTCATGGCTTCATAATAATTAGTATTTGGCGTGTCGTTGATGACCCACATCATGGGAAAATAGGAACCGGGCTTAAACACATGGAGAACGAGCATGTCCCCCGTCTCAGCCACGAAGCTCATGCGCACAAAGCCTTTTTTGAGATATAGTACGCCGGGTGGCGGATCTCCGGCGCGGATAATTACTTCTCCTTTTTTGTACGAAAGTTTGGTGAATTTTTCGAAAAATGCATCAATAGCTGCACCGCTTGAGATATTCATACCTATGAAGTGAGGGCAGATTTATTCATATTATACAGATTTTTTACAAAAAGTGTGTAATGTATCTCACATAATGTTATGATCGATACATACTATCATGCATTTGTATGAAAAAATACTCCCAAACCGAACGCACCCTCAATCGCATCATGTTTGTGCTCGCTATTCTGGGTGTTTGCATCGCTATCTATGTCACGCAAAGCTTCCTCCGCCAATCGTCTATCCTCTGTGTCAGCACGGGCTGTGAAATCGTGAGGAAAAACGCTTCAAGCTATATTTTGGGCATCCCGGTACCCGCGTTCGGCCTAATTGGCTATGCATTTCTTGTCATCCTCACGTTCCTTCGCTCAATGGGAGAAAAACGTGAGAAAAAATTATTACCATTCATCCTCGGCATTGCCGCTTTTGGTGTCGTTTTCGTCTCATGGTTTACCTATACGGAACTTTTCGTCATCCACGCCATATGCACCTGGTGTGCTATATCAGCGGTGAATATGACGATAATTTTTTTCCTTGCATTCAAAAGTTATCAGCTCGCTAAAGAAGAATAATCGCCTCACCCCTGTTGAGTACATACGCGCAAACCACTAGAATGGAATAATACTATGGAACCCAAAAAGAAATTGCGCATTGGGTGGTTTACGTTTACGTGCTCTGAAGACTCCACGATTATCTTCACGGAACTCCTCAATACCCATTGGCAGGTGTGGAAAGAAAACATAGAATTTGTCCATGCCAAAACGCTGCAAAATCACAATGAACTTCGAGAAATGGACGTTGCCTTTATCGAAGGAGCCATTGCTTCGGCACAGCAGGAAGAACGGTTGAAAACTATTCGGGGTTTAGCAAAAAAACTTGTCGCTATCGGCGCCTGTGCCTGCACGGGATTACCCAGTGCCCAACGGAACCGCTTTGACGCACCGACGAAAGAAGAAATTAAGGTATTGCTTGAACGGTTCAAACACGCTGGGACTGTTAAATTCATCCGGCAAGTCGTTCAGGTCGATGACGAAGTGAACGGCTGCCCTATGAACGAAAAACCGTTTTTGGATTTGATAGATAAATACCTTAAGGAGTTCGGAATTATAGCCGTATAGGACGCGGGGAGGCGTACCGTTTCGAAGCAGCGTCATTGCCTTGGCGTTACAAATATTATGGAGTGATAATGGTCTGGACCTTGTTTACCCTGAGCGAAGCGTAGGGACGGTGCAAGAACACGGCATGCCGACCAAAGCGTCCGATTGACAAAATATAGATATGCACACAACCAACATGGATCTCTCGCTTAGCGAGATAACCAAAATAGAAGGCACGGCTACCCTAGACCTCAAAATCCGTGACGGTCAAGTCACCCAGTGTAACTTCGCCATCGTCGAAATGCGTCGTTTTTTTGAACAAGCAGTCCGGGGTAAAACCATTACCAACCTCCCCCACCTCCTTGCGCGCATCTGCGGCACCTGCAGTAACGCACATCTTTTATGCAGCATTAAATCAATTGAAAACGGCTTGGGAGTCGTGCCTACCCCACAAGTGAAACTCCTTCGTAAATTGCTTAACTACGGACTCATTATCCGTGACCATGGCCTCCACCTGTACGTTTTCGTCTTACCCGACCTTTTTCACCGCGAATCCATTCTCGCGTTTGATGAAAACAATCCCCAGGAACACGACCTCGTCCATGATTGTTTTGCTGTCAAAGAAGCGGGAAATAAGCTAGCAATCGCGGTCGGTGGCCGATCGGTCCATGCGCCGCTTCTTGCGGTCGGCGGATTTTCCGAACTTCCGTCAAAAGATGCACTTACCAGCCTCATTCCCCAACTAGCTGAAATCCGGCCGCGGGTTTTACGCCTCATAGACGTATTTCTGAATTGCCCATTTGAGCTCAAGCAGGATCTTAAGTACCTTGCGCTTGTGGATAATGAATTTTCATTCCTGGACGGTGAAGTGAGAACGAGCGACGGAACGACTATCCCCTCTTCTGAATTTGAAAAACACTTGGATCGCCAAGAAATCCCTTATTCTCAGGCCACAGGATACCTTTTTGGCGGTCATGTACATATGGTCGGTGCCCTTGCTCGTTTGAATCTCAATAAAGACGCGCTCCACCCCAACACCAAACGGGACGCGGCCAAAGCACTTGAGCGATTCCCGTCTCATAATATTTTTCACAATAATCTCGCCCAGGCTATCGAAATGCTCCACGCCATAGATACCAGTATGGATTTAATTAACCAGTATCAAGGCCTTCAGGAACCGGCAGTCACCCTTCCCCTTAAGGAAACAGTTGGTGTCGGCATCATTGAAGCTCCGCGTGGTTCACTGTTTCATCGCGTAGAAATGACCGCGGACGGCAAAGTGAAAAAATCAAAAGTCATTGTTCCTACGGGCCAAAATCAAATTGGCATCGAAGGCGCCATCCGCGATTATGTTTCCAAAAATATAGATAAACCAAAAGAGGAACTTACCTGGGAAATCCAAAAAATTATCAGGGCCTACGATCCCTGTATGTCCTGCGCGACCCACTTTTTGAAGGTCAGGTGGAAGTAAGATAACGCATCGTCTTCTGGCATCCCCATCGGAATACCCAAGATCCTCACGTGAGAGATTTTTTTGAGTTTCACGAGAAGCTTGAGATGAAAGGCCAAATCATAATCATGCGGCGACACGCTTTTCGTTTGTTCAAAATCATCTATCGAAGTAAACCACCGTGGCTTCGTAATGCCATAAACGGTATCCATGATGACGCTCCCTTCCTCTGGAATAAAATTTTCATTCGGATCAACTTCCTCAAAAACAATATGAGGAAACGCCATGCGTAGCTTCGGCAGTAATCGAATAGGTAAACTATCTTCTTTTACCAACATATTTCCAACAAGGTATACTTTCATATCCACTGACATACATTAATCGATTAAAGTATGTGACCACGTTAAGACAGTATATGATTTTTGTTTGCAAACAATAGTGCGAGCCTTGTGTAATATTCAAGATTTTTCCTTTGCTTAGGAGAAACTATATCGCACACAAATCCCCAGTGCAAACTCACCCAATCTCCTATTTTGGGCGTAATGACAATACTTGTTACCACTCTTTGCACAGGCGCCCCTAATTGCAACTTCCCTTTTTCATACACCAGCGGCTGCGTTTTGACCATGTACTGTTTCCCTATTCTTTCAACAACGCCCCAACTGATTCTGCAACTATCCATTGTCGGAATGGTATGCGGCACTGCGTGGTGACCGGTACGGATAAATATATTCATCACATGAAAGTTGTGGTGCGGTATGCCGGAAACTATGTTGTTCATCATGGGAGTAAATTTCTTCTTCGGGAGTTTCTTATCAAGTCCCAAGGTATCGGTGAGATGCTGAGCAAATGCGTTTGTTTTTACTTTACTAAGCAAGCTGTTTCCTATCCAATACGCTTCTACGACGCGCCGGTCAAACGGATCCTGGATATGGTTAGATGAAGCGATAAGCACTAAATATTTATAGAGCGTGTCAAAGCGATGCAGAATCTCGGCTAGCCCTTTGTCAGC
>CAZOTW010000039.1:12037-12780 GCA_964582845.1 uncultured Gammaproteobacteria bacterium | reverse complement strand
AAGCTGACATAAATGTCGTCCGGTGTCGGGTTGTATCCATGCCGCCGTAGGAACCCGTAGCCCTCCTGCAGGATCTCAAGTGTTCCCGTTGCGAACTCATTTCCCGAACTTGTAACCTGTGCCTGCAGAATTGCAAGGATCAGCTCCTTTTTCTTAAGTGTGGTAATGACGCGTATGATTTTTTCTTTATCGAAAAACTGGACTTCATCAAATATCACTTTGCCTGCACCGGTTGCCAGAATTTTATCGATAATTTCCTGGGGAGTTTGCCCGTCTATCACCATGGCGTCTGTCGTCTTGTGATCGTGGGAGTGGATTTCGTTTTTGCCGCCGTAGCGATTATCGAGTTTCGGCTTCACCGTAAGGACTTTATAGCCCATGCGATGAAATACCTCGACCATGGCGACCAGCTTGCCGGTTTTGCCGCTAAACATGGGGCCTGCTACAACGGTGAGCCGCCCTCGTTTCCCACGCGAAGAGGTTCCATTCAAATTATTTCGCTTCATGTGAATAAGGGCAGAAAAATAAATCTACAAATCTACCAATAACCAAATATGCAAATAAATGAAAAATAATGAAAATCGTTATAATTATTCAATCGTTTATTTGCAGATTTGCTTATTTGTTTATTTGATTATTAATTTATATCATCTATCAAAGTATCTTGTTTCTTATAAGTTCGTCAAGTATATCTTTTTGTATCTCTCCGCTTGGCCGCACAGAGCCGTCTTTGGCACATTCGA
>CAZOTW010000039.1:5560-11994 GCA_964582845.1 uncultured Gammaproteobacteria bacterium | reverse complement strand
GCTTGGCAATCTCGCTATAGAGCTGTATCACCGTCTCCTGCATGGCAGTATTTTTTTCATAGATGTCTTTTTTCTCGTCACCCAAATAGGTGCGCTGTCCCTTTTTCTCAAGCAATTGTTGGGATATTTCAAGGGGCATATGCAAATAGAACGTTATATTTTCCCTAGGAAGCCCAATAATGTCATACTCCATCCGGTAGACCCAATTGACGAAGTCATGCTGCTGGGCCGGGGGCACTTTGGCCGCCTGATAGACGGCGCTTGAAGCGGTATACCGGTTGATAACAATGATTTTCCCCTCGCTAAGCCACTGGTGTAATTCGTCTTTGGCAAGCCACCGGTCGCAAGCGTACGGCAATGTGGCAAGGTGGGCAGGAATATCTTTGGACTGCCCGAAATCCCCTTTCAACATGCGGCCGGCGAGTGCTCCGAAAAAAGAATCGGCGTAGCGGGGAAAATCTAGGGAAGAGTGAGGGATACCTTTTGTGGTAAGGAAGGATATCAGAAGCTCTTTCTGTGTGGCTTTGCCGGTACCGTCTGCCCCTTCCAGGACAATAATTTTCCCGCGACGCATAATTATGGCTATCTTAGAAAACTAGAGAGAGAAAGTAAAGAGTGGAAAGAAAAACGGTTCATCGTTCACGGTTCACAGTTCATAGTTAATCGTTGTTAGAGCGCGTGAGGAGTGCCTACAAAATAATCTGCGCGAGGTCGTAGACCGTGGGAACCGTAATATCGGCTACCATGCTGGGTTTTATCGACCCCACCAGGCACGTTTTCATCCCGAGCTTTCTGGCGGGCATCAGGTCCACCACCTCCCGATCCCCAACCATCAGATGCTGGCTAGGCGGCAGACTGGTTTTCTCTAAAATATAGAGAAATCCGTCGTCTTTCGGTTTATTGACGCCGACCACTTCCGATGTGACGATTTCATCAAATGTCGATATGGGTATCCCAAGTGCCTTCAGGGCATCCCCGATATTTTTCTTTGCCCCGTTAGCTAAAATGAAATGCCGGAATCCCCGGAGCTCCTCAAAAAGTGCTACCAATTTTTCATCACGGGAGAGATACTTGAGGCGATCCAAAAACTGCTCGGTTTCAACTGCTGCTTGAAAGGTCGGGATATTACATATCAAAGCCACCACTTCCGTCGCACTCGGAGTAACCTTTTTGTACATTTTGAGAAACTCCTCTTCAGTTTTTGCCCGTTCCCATCCCGTGTGCTTTTCTATCGCAAGATACTCGGATTCACGCACGTCGCGTGACAAGGCCTCGGACAACTCATAGAGCGTTCCATCTACATCCCAAATAATGACCTCAACATCCTCAATCGGTACTTTCATATATTTATCAACGTGTTAACATGTTACCATGGTAACATGTTAATATTATCTATACTGACAATGGTTACCTATCAATATTTAGCTAGGTAATCGTTTAGCCAGGTAACCGTTCTTTGACGAAATCGATAAGTTTCTTCTGCGCTTCTTTACTCCGAACGATATTGAGTCCGTCTGTTTGGATCGTACAGACGGGAATATGTTTATTTTCCGACAGCCACTTGTGATTGAGCATATCCAGTAATTCCATATAGCTTTGCGGTATAGCCTGTTCAAATACTCTTTTCCTCTTTGAAATGCGGCCCATAAGGACCTCAATCGGCGTTTCTAAATACACAATGAGATCAGGAATTGGAAAATACGGCTCAAAAGACCGGTAAATTTTTTGATACAACCTCCATTCCGCATCGTCTATGTTACCGAGAATGTGAAGCGCCTTGGCATACGAAAACGCGTCCTGCTGTATGGGGGTATCCTGGACAATGCCGCGGTATCCTCTTGTTAGCTGGGGATCCTTCGACACGCCCTCGACAGGCTCGGGCTTACCTAGGACGCGTGCAATGTATAAAAGTTGCTGCGTTTTTTCCATCAAAAAAAACGTTTGCGAATGGAACGCCCACCGCTTCATGTCCTGGTAAAATCGCGGAAGGAATGCATTTTCACCGAAATTTTCTTCGATAAGGTGAAACCCGAGCTCTTTGGCAATAAGTCGGGCAGCGGTCGTCTTTCCGCTCCCCATCGTGCCCATGACCGACAAGTAGAAATGCTTGTATGTTGTCTTACCCATAGTTGCACCAGTTTTATCATGGTTACCTCGTAAACGCAACCCGTCTGACGAATAAGACGGTTCGATAGAAGCGCCCCAATCTGCTATACTACGTATATGAATCAAACAACAATCCACGTCCCGCTCAACGACAACGAGCTTTTGAAACGAGCGCTAGAGGAGATAAATACGAGCGAAGAAGTCGTAACCCTCTGGAATATCCTCAACGTGAATGCCATAAACCGCATGGGCATGAGCGATCACGGACCCGTGCACTTTCAAATCGTCGCCAATATCGCCCTTCGGCTCATGAGAATACTCCACAAGCACAAGGTCGAAATGTCAATTGTCAAAGACTTTAAACTCACGCTCCATCACGCTGAACTCGTCGTAGTGCTCGCCAGTATCTTCCATGACATGGGTATGTCTATTCATCGCATTGACCACGAAGAATACAGTCTTTTCCTCACCAATACCATTCTTCGCGAAATTCTGTCGTTTCTCCCGACCAATGAGCGGACCATTGTGATATCCGAAACGCTCCACGCTATCATCAGCCACAGAAGTAACGGCAGACCATTCACCATCGAAGCGGGTATTGTACGAATCGCCGATGCGCTCGATATGAGCCAAGGCCGATCGCGTATCCCCTATGAAACCGGAAAAGTGAATATCCATTCGCTTTCCGCATACGCGGTAGAGGGCATTGTCATTACCGAAGGGAAAGACCGGCCGGTACAGATATATATTTCTATGAGCAATTCCGCAGGAATTTTCCAGGTCGATGAACTCCTGAAAGAAAAAATGGAGCACGCCGGTATAGAACAATATTTTGAAATCAAAGCAAATATCAAAGGGAAGATGGAAAAGAAACTTCTCAAGGAATTTATCATCAAATACTAATAGTGTACTAAATATCCGGCCATTCAGAGGGATTAGTAAAAACTCCAGGAGTTTTTTTGTAGACAAGTCCGTCTGGGGGTATAAACCACGCAGCTTCTGAATATGCTTCGCAATAGAAGCACATGTAATGATACGTATCGTAAAATTGCTGTTGGGTTATTTTTGAAAGAAGTGCATACTCATCTGTCGAAAATGATACTTCCGGGCGATAAAACAAAATTTTCCCCAAGCCGACCGGCATCGCCATTCGGAAACTTTGTAAGTCTAAAGTGGGCTTGTAAAAGAGCTTCTTACAACGTGTATACAATTTTGTAATACAGATAACTTCGCTCACGCCGATATCAGACAATGAACTGGGATAGACACCGTTCTGTCTTTGGTATAGTTTTATTTTCTTTGCGACGTTGTGAATTTCTCGATACAGAGCAAGATTTGTCGACTGAGGATCTATTACAACGATGTAGAAAAGCCCGCATGCAAAGATAAGGAGCGAAATGCATGCGAGGAAAATGTATAGAAATTTATTACTCTGTTTACGTGCCATAAAAATTGTCCTATCCCTGCTGCATCATCATTCAGAGTACTAGAATTGAAACGGATGTATTGTATCAAATTTTGGCGAATAAACTTGACAATAGAAATCCCCAGACGTAGCATACGTACGAGGAAGGAAAAAGAAGCGGAAATTGCATAAATAAGCGTGTGGCCCTAAAAATTTCTTCAGGCGTTTACGCCTGGCGCTTTGCGCCATAGAAATTTTCAGGGATACGAGGAAAGGGTTTACCCTAAAAATTTCGCTGAAATCGAAAGATTTCAAAAGGCTTAGCCTTTGCGAAGTTTTCAGGGTTTAATCGAAAATCCTTCGACTACGCTCAGGATATGATCTTGAGGGTAATCAGGGAGCATCTGCGGGTACCCTTTGGTAGCACTCTCTACCACAATCCCGACTTCAAAAAATCGCCGTAAGGCGATAAAAATAAAAAGTCGGGAACAGAGTCCGCTCCTCTTCTGTATATATAATTATTTAATTTCTAATTTTCAATTTTCAATCAATTTTCATTTATTTAATTTTCATTGTTCTATTTCATTGGAAATTGTAAATTGAGATTTGAAAATTCTCCGAAGGAGTCTCTATGTGTGGCATATTTGGCTATGTTGGTCCCAAAAAAGATGCGGCCCAGATCGTGCTTGCCGGGTTAAAAAATCTGGAATATCGGGGGTATGACAGCTGGGGTATAGCCGCTGTTCCAGAAGGTAACGGCAAAAAAGAAAAAATCGTCGTGAAAAAGCGGGCGGGAAAAATCGGCCAAGCGACCGTTGACGATATGCCCGCAAGCTCATTTGCGTTCGGGCACACCCGCTGGGCCACGCACGGAGGGGTCAGCGACGTCAACGCCCACCCGCACTTGGATTGTACGGGGACGATAGCCATCATCCACAACGGGATTCTTGAGAATTATTTGGAGATCCAACAAGAACTTCGCAAAAAGGGGCATCGTTTCGTCTCCCAAACAGATACTGAAGTAGCCGCCCACCTCATTGAAGAGTATGCCAAGACGACACTCTTTAGCAAAGCTGTCCAAAAAGCATTTAACGTCATGGAGGGACTAAATGCCTTTATCGCCATGAATACCGCCAGCAATCAATTCGTTGCGGTACGAAACGGGTCGCCACTGGTCGTCGGGTTTGGGGACGGCGAAAATTATCTGGCAAGCGATGCTGCTGCTCTCATCCCCTACACCAAGCAGGTCCACTATCTGGAGGATGACGAGATGGCATTGGTAGCGGCACGCGGAGTAATGATCTTTAACGCGCGCTCTGGTAATCGCATCAGACCCAAAAAACAAATGCTCACGTGGTCTGTGGCACAAGCGGAAAAAGGAAAATATCCCTACTTCATGCTCAAAGAGATCCATGAACAACCGGGAATTATAGCCGATATCGCAGCAGATGGAGCAGATCTGGCACGTGATATGGCAGGAATCATATCCAAGGCGAGCAATGTGTCTATCATCGGTTGCGGAACGGCAAGCTATGCGAGTCTCGCTGGATCGGTCCTTTTTAATAAAATTGCCAAACATCCGGTTACATGGACGATCGGCAGCGAGTATGACGATGAGGTGAATTTCCTGAGCGCAAAAAGCCTGGTGATTGCCCTTTCCCAGTCGGGTGAAACGATGGACACCCTCGAGGCCATTCGAAAAGCGAAAAAGAAAGGAGCGAAGATCCTTTCCATCGTCAACGTCATGGGGTCGACACTTTATCGGGAATCTGACTATCAACTGCTTATCGGAGCTGGTCCCGAGAAAGGTGTGGCATCCACCAAAGCATTTACCGGCAAAATAGCCCATCAGCTCCTTATGGTATACGCCCTCAAAGGAAACGTGAAGGAAGGACAAGAAGTACTCACGAAAACGGCCAAGGTCGCCAAAGACGTGCTTTCGGCGGTCTCGGTGGCGAGGATCCAGAAGCTTGCTTCCGCCATAAAACGCAAAGAGCATATCTACGTCATAGGGCGCGGCATGGGCTATCCGACGGCTTTGGAAGCAGCTCTGAAAATCAAGGAAATTTCTTACATCCATGCGGAGGGGTTTGCAGCGGGAGAACTGAAGCACGGGGTGATTGCTCTTATCGAAAAAGGTACCCCATGCATCGCGTTTTTGCCCAACGACGATACGTACCAAGCGAACCTAGCAGGAGCTATGGAAATGAAAGCGCGCGGGGGGTACATCATCGGCGTATCGTACAAACCGCATGAAGTGTTTGATTTCTTCCTTCCGGTGAAAGACGTGGGAGCTGCAACAATCATCCCGAATGTGATGGTTGCACAGCTTCTGGCGTACTACCTGACCATCGAACGCGGATTTGATCCGGACATGCCACGCAATTTAGCAAAAAGCGTGACGGTAAAGTAGGTTTAGTTAGGAACAGTTTGATCTAGTTTGATCACTTGATTCCCGGAATCAAGTGATCAAACTAATACGCCCCGACGTTTTGAATAACGCGGGAAGCTAAGGTAGTCCCTTTGGCAAGTGACTGCTGAATGTTTCCTGTATGCAAGAACGTCACGACAAACGCAGAAAGAAATGAATCCCCCGCCCCTGTGGTATCGCGATAGGCAACTTCCTTGGCCGGTTGTATAAATACGTTATCTTTTTGATACGCAATGGAGCCGTATTTTCCGAGCGTCACAATCATCATTTTGTTTTCTTCGCGAGCTAACTTACCGATTGTGTTAATCAATCCCTCATCAGCGTCCTTATCCAAACCAAACACGGATACATCGGCCCAGAGAAGGTAGTTCTCCACAATCGTCAAATCCTTCTTAAACTCACCGAGGTCGCCGTAATTGACGACGGTTAACGGCTTATGTTTCCCTGTTAACCACACTAATTCATCCATAATATGCTGATATTGCGGATATG
>CAZOTW010000039.1:4454-5506 GCA_964582845.1 uncultured Gammaproteobacteria bacterium | reverse complement strand
CGGGTGAATATGAAATTGCGCGAGGGTCCCCGGGTTCCATTCACCGTATGATCGCTCCCCTGCGTCATTGGTTATGATTTCTATGGATGACGTTTCGCCGCGCAGAACTACGACACCTTCACTCTTTATATGTTCCGCTTTCAATTTTTCTATAAACTTTTTTCCAACTCTATCGTCTCCAACAGACGAAACGACCGCTACATCCGCACCCAACCGACTGGCCCATATCGCTCCATTGAGCGCCGCGCCACCGAGCTTGGTTTGCTTTTGTTTTATATAGTTGTCAGCCGTGAGGTCGCCGACAAAGGCAATGTTCATAAATAGAAGCTTAGCAGCTTAGAAGTTTAGCAAGACCAGTAGTTTCGATGACTCACCACTAAGCTTCTCTAAGCTTCTAAGCTCTCTAAGCTCTCTTACTTTTCTTCCCCAATCTTACTTGCTTCCGGGGCTTTTTGGCCCACGTATTTGGCTGATTTCTTTTTATAATAGGGCACGTCGGCAGGAGACGATAATTCTTCAAACGATAACGAACAAATCCGCATCCCGGGATAGAGCATCACGGGGATTCTCCCCATGTTCGCTAGCTCCAAAGTAATATTGCCACGAAAACCGCACTCAATATTTGCTGCAGTAGAATGAATGACGACCCCCAGTCGCCCGATAGACGAACGGCCTTCCAATCGCCCCGTTAAATCATTGGGCATTTCTATATATTCGCGCGTGACTGCCAAAATAAATTCGCCAGGATGCAGAGTAAACGCTTCGCCGTCTTTCACCCGAATTTCCGTGGTGATGTCGGCAAGCGTTTTGGGGTTTTGGGGATCCAGGTACGGAGTTTTGCTATGATTGAATACCCGATAGACGTTGCCTAACCTTAGATCGATCATGCAGGACCCAAGCTGAGCGGCTAAATCGGGTTTCGGCGTAATCTTTATATATCCGGAAGAAAGAGCTTTTTTAATATCCCGATCGGAAAGAACCATAAGCGGAGTATACGAAAGAACGGCAAGAAGAACAAGGTAGCGATTTACTGGGAGGGAGAGCCGGGCGAC
>CAZOTW010000039.1:2543-4440 GCA_964582845.1 uncultured Gammaproteobacteria bacterium | reverse complement strand
GGTAAGCTCTACCACGGCAAAATAGGATACGATGATGACAAGGAGGACGACATAAAATATCGGTGGCGGCGCGACAAACGAGAGAAATGGCGCAAACGGGAGAAACGGCATCAGGAGTGCGATACCGACAACGGCAAAGAGCCAAAACACAAACTGTTTATTGAGTTTACTCCGGAAAAACGGTACCATGCTCGTCCGTATGCTTAGAATGATAAGCGTTTGGGTGGCGATAGATTCCAAAAACCAGCCGGTCTGAAACAGCATCGGCGTTGCGTGAAAAAGTCCCAAGAGCACGAGAAAGGTAATGCAGTCAAATACCGAACTGATGGGACCAAATACCAACATGAATTTCCGGACAAAGTGCATATTCCATTTCTTCGGTTTCACTATGGCAGATTCATCCACCGCATCGTTACCCAGGAGGAGCTGAGAAACGTCATATAGTAAATCATTAAACAGTATTTGGACCGGAAGCATGGGGAGAAAAGGCAAAAATAAAGAAGCCAACGCCACGCTCATCATATTGCCAAAATTTGAACTCGTCCCCATCATGATATATTTCATGACGTTACTAAATGTCTTTCTTCCCTCATCGACGCCATCCAAAAGCACGTGCAAATCTTTATGAAGAAGGATGAGATCCGCGGATTCTTTGGCCACATCTACTGCATTATTGACGGAGATGCCTATATCGCTCGCCCGGAGAGACGGCGCATCGTTTACCCCATCGCCTAAATACCCCACCACATGACCGGATTTGCGAAGTGCGGCGATGATGCGTTTTTTTGTCTCCGGATTGAGACGAGCAAAAATCGTCGTTTTATTCACCACCCGGGCAAGTGCTGGGTCATCCAATCGTTCGATGTCGCGGCCTCGCACAGTTCCTTCAATCGGAATGCCCAATTCTTTACATGCATGCGCGGTCACCAATTCATTATCCCCAGTCAGAATTTTTACCGTGATGCCCCGATTCTCCAGTATTTGAAGCGCGGCTTTTGCTGATTTTTTGGGCGGATCAACGAACACAAGAAGACCCATAAAAATCAGATCATGTTCATCGGTCGTTTTATATTTTCCTTCTTTGCCTATATCTCGATACGCCAGGGCCAATACGCGAAAGCCCGAAGCACTCAGAGCTTCGAATCTTTTGTGAATTGCTTCCCGAACTTCCCTCGTAAGCGGATGCACGGCTTCCCCTTCTTTATAATGCAACGCATGAAACAGAATTTTTTCCGGCGCGCCTTTGGTGATGAGCATCCGTTTGCGGTTATGCTCGACGATCACGGACATGCGTTTCCGGTAAAAATCAAACGGCAACTCAAACACTTTTTTATATGCATGGGCAAGTGCGGGTTTCCCGCGCTTCAGGATAGCCCGCTCCAAAGGATTCTCGAGTCCCCGTTCAAAATAGCTCGTAAGATAACTCATGGAAAAAACATTCTCGTTTTTCTTCCGGTTCACGTCTTCGTAGGAAATAAGTTCTATGGAATTTTCCGTCAGCGTCCCGGTTTTATCCGTACACAGGACGTCCATGCTGCCATAATTTTCAATCGCCGGCAGATCTTTGACAATGACTCCTTTTTTGGACATACGCTGAGCCCCTTTTGCTAAATTGATCGTAAGAATTACGGGCAGCAGCTCCGGCGCAAACCCCACGATGAGCGCTAAAACAAAAAGAAGAGAACTAAACACGTTATGTTGCAAACCGACGTGGATGATAAAAATGACGGGAGTAATGATGAATGTCATTTTCATGAGTAAATACCCGTAGGACAATATACCGCGTTCAAATTCTGTCTTTGGCCGCTTGGCTACAAGCGATTGGGCTACTTTCCCAAGCTCAGTCAACGCCCCCGTCGTTACGACGACCATCGTCCCTTCGCCGCTTACGACGTGC
>CAZOTW010000039.1:1271-2400 GCA_964582845.1 uncultured Gammaproteobacteria bacterium | reverse complement strand
GTCAGCAGGGACAATGTCACCCGAAGAAAGAAAAACGATATCGCCTGGCACAAGTTGCGAGAATGGGATTTCCTTCTTTTCTTTCTGACGTACGACGGTCGCCGTCAGAGATACGCTTTTCCGAAGTTTATCTGCGGCATTTTGCGCGGAATGCTCTTGGTAGGCATCAATAGAAACGCTTACGAATATAATGACGAGAATAATGACAAAGTCAGACACCTGCCCTAAAAGTACGGAGAGTAAACCCGCAATAAGAAGAATGATGATAAGGGGATTAGCAAACTTCAAAGCAAGTCGCTCAAAAATCGAGGGTTTTTTTTGTTTCGCCAGATCATTGGGGCCATACTGGATGAGTCGGCTATGCGCTTCTTCTGCCGTTAACCCATCTTCGCTCGTAGAAAGGGCCGCAAGGAGCTTTTTGAGAGGCTGCGACCACCAGGACGTCGCGCGCTTCGGGGTAGGTTGGTTCATAGCTCACTTCCATGGTAGTGAATTTTTGGAGGGTTGGCAATGAGTGCCGAGCTATTATTTTAATGTTAATGGGACCGGATCTCGATATCCCGCAGGAACAACCAAGCCCAACTCATCAAATACCCAGCTATCTACCGTTTCCATCGTCGCTAAACCTTCATGAGATGCATCACCCAATATTTCATCTCTTGTGTAACAGGGGCCGGGAGTTATGGTATAAGTCCCCATGCGATAACGTTTCTTAACATAATCTTCTACGCCCTTTACCCCGAGACCGACGAAAAGAACACCATAGTTGCCTACCTTCATAATATCCATGAATCCCATAAAAACGGACATTGCATCAGTGGGTGGGCCGAGCGTAGAATTGCGGCCACCTTGAGGATTGACTATATCAATTCCCTTATCGTTCTTTAACACGTGTCCAGCCCTCCCCAGATATCTACGCAGCCCCCATGTTGTTGAGTATCCGGCGTACTTAGGTTTTTTCAGGGTATTTTTCGTGACAATCGGAGCATATTCCACATTCATAAGAGGCGCTACCAAACTTAGAACCGCGTGAAACACTGGGTTATCGATCTGATGTTTTGCGATTGGGGAATATATTAGCCGCAATCCCATCACCGGATCAGTCGCTATAAAGCAACATAAAATGGGT
>CAZOTW010000039.1:0-1261 GCA_964582845.1 uncultured Gammaproteobacteria bacterium | reverse complement strand
GAAGTCCAAAATGATCATGAAGAATAACTAGTGGCACTCCCTGCTGCAACAACTCTCTCGCCTTTTGCAGCCCAGGCGACTCTGACCCACCCACTACTTCATAGTGAATAAACCAATTAACCACTCGAGCTACCCGCTCACGATTCAATTGATCCAGTGGCGAAAGACACCGACCATCGTTGCGTTCGTTTGCGTTCATAGGGATATAAAATACTGCATTGGGGCAAGCAAAATTCGGATGCAAAAAATATGGCACTGGATTCGTTTACAATCTGATAAGAGATACTACTACCGAAGGCAGAAAATGAGAAGGAGTCAATGTTTAGATGCGTGGTAAGCGATAGTAATAGCATTTCCTGGTGTAGCATGAAATGTATTTACCGGTATCTCACCAGATCATACCGTGTCAGAGAAATACCTTCACTCATCGGATTCCTATTTTCTATAACTTCTTTAGGAAACCAAAGGTAAAGACCATAGCCTAGTTGCTTCCATCTGTGTCCATGAACCAAAAAATCTACATCTGGGTCTTTTATCATGCGACGTATGTGCCGATACCTATACTCGCTAGAAAACGGTAATTTAGAAGCACGTTGTGTTTGAAATACAAAACTGCCTCCGCAAGATGTCATAACTGCATGGATATAACTATATCGCGGGTACGAATAGAATAATGCCATATCATCGGGACTAAATAATATTCCATGTGCATTAAAAAAATGAACTCGTGGATGAACATGATATTCAAATAATGCCTTTTTCCCAAAATAAATTGAATCCCACTGTTCCTTTGGAACCGGAACAAAATGGTCGTTCCCTGTTGTGGGAATACCAGCGATATATTTTTGACTTGAACGATCCCAATCTATTATCTGCTCTTTCTCTTTATAGGCTTTTTCAGATTCCATGACCATATCACCCATGCTCGTTACTAAATCTCCTGGAAGAAAAACGTGTGCGGAAAATTCTGCAAAATCTCGAGGATATCTTCTCTCTGGTAGACCTAGAAGCTGCGAATATATTGCGAGTCTATCAAATCTCTTATCGCACTCTACGTCTGGGTGTAGTAACTTTTCCGCTGCTTCGATCATGAAGTGTAAATGATAAGTGGTGAGTATACAATACGACAGCAGGATAGTCAACTATAGGCTATTTGAATCCAATTGTTTCTGTGCGCGCTCATGGAGTCGGACCATGCACCTTCCCGCCGACAATCTTATGTGGACTCTTTACGAAAAAATTCGGACTGAGTTTCAAAGGT
>CAZOTW010000038.1:1412-13166 GCA_964582845.1 uncultured Gammaproteobacteria bacterium | reverse complement strand
AGCGGTGAGCTGATGATCGTTCACCGGTGTTTATCATGCAGTAAAATTTCTATCAACAGGATCGCAGGAGACGATGATGCCTATATCGTGCTTACGCTTATAGCACCAATGAATTACTCTTTGCAGAATGACATTCGATTGCTGACAAAAGAAGATGAGAAGGAAATCCGTTCGTGTCTATTTGGGTACGCGTTCTAACGTTTATGCACGTTTCCGCTCAGCTCTCTTTTTGCGCCTTCGTGCCGGAAAAGACACGCGGATATTACCGTATTAACCCTAATCCGATAACTCCGACAATAATTAGGTAACCAGCTATGAGATAGTTAAGAAATTTCGGAAAAACAAGGATTAATATACCGAATACCAATGATGCCAAAGGACTTAAATTAGTAGTAGAAATAATATTTATATTTTTCACCTCCCCTCTCTTTGTACGAATTACTCCATTTGCTGTTTTTCACCGGAGAATATCCGTATAAGCTTTACAATTCCCCAAGCCAAAACAGCGTACACAATAACTGCAACCAGTGTTGATGGCTCAAGAACTGACGTTGTTTCTACCCCTTGGGCATACCCCCTACGAAATATTCCTTCAAAAGGTAAGATAAAAACTCCGGTTAAACCATAGATTAAACCCACAAAAGCGCTTGAGATGCTCGCTCCCGTCAACTTAAGAACAAGACGGAAAGCTAACAGTATTTCCAGTGCTCCAAAGAAGAAATAGACTAAATATTCAACCGTCTGAGAACTGGTTGCTATACTTTTAGTTTCGGTCGTCACTGCTGCTTTTGGACCTTCATGTTGCGTGGTTGTTGTTTCTTTTACAATTTCTGCCATATATTTTCACCTCCTCTTTATATTGTTTTATTCTTATGAAATTCTTCGATTTTTGCTATCAATTCTTTTACTTCGTAGTTAGATGTGTCGATATTATGCTCTGCGAATGTCCTCAGGCCCTCGATAATCATTTGCACCTGAGCTGCTTTCTTTGCGTCCAGGTGACCAATCGTAATATCGTTTTGTACAAACGTCCGGGAGACAATCTGCAGTGTGGCAAAAAAGGGCGACGACTCTATAAACACATTTGAGATATCTTTGATGTCCACGCTATGTGACTGTGATGCCATAAATTGACGAAAGATGATCGTCACTCTGCTTTCTTCAACCTGTATCGTATTGGGGAATAACGTCCACGGAAATTGGGAAGAAATACTGATGATACACCTATTAGACTTTTTGATAAGATCACTGACCGTTTGTTTATCCTCTTCTTTTTTTGTCGCAACATTTTTCGTCTGCTCATTTTTTCCTTCTTCTTGTAGCGCAAGATCAGATAACTGTGGGATTTTCCGTACAGATGAAACGGGGGGTACGCGATCTGTCATTTGAGAATCTGCAGTAGTACGCGTATAGAGTGATTGCGGTATTTGGCTTAAGATATTTATGTCCATGAAGCTGTTTAAATCTTCTCTTATCTATAATCCATGGTCAGATTTAAACAGATGGATGCCCGTAAATCCGTTACGAAAGAATTACCGAGGCACAACAAGTAGCTTTGTGTGTTTGGGAACTACTTCATTTACCTTTAAGCCCATTTTGGGGATCAATGTGTCTATCGCCGGACCGTTTACAAATTTTACGTTAATATGTGTATCGCCACCTTTTTCGATCTTCGGAGCATATACATCAAGCGCCTTTTCTACTACCTCCGATATCGTGAGCCCTTCCAGCGCTCCCCGAACTTTTGCACGTCGAACGAGCTCCGGATCGACAAATGCAGTGAGTCTTTGTTTTAAATCTTTTTTCATGATGGTGTTATGTTGAGTCATAGTGTTCTTCTTTGCCTATCTCTATACTGCACTCATTACAACTATTTGTCAAGTTACACATATTTGTATAATTTGTACTACATCACGTTTCCGCCTCCGTGCCACAAAAATACGCACCTCGGAGGTGCGTAAGGATTACTTCTGGTTTGGGCGTACCCTTAAACTTTTATTCCTCTTCTCTTTATCTCATCCAAAATTTTCTCTCCCAGGGGGCGACATGTACAATTCCGGGCATGACCAACATGCCACGTAACCCGTTCGTCTAACGTCGGATTTTTGGGCATCTTGTGAGCCAAATGCCAGGTTCTATTCATAGTATTCATGCATATATTATACTCCTTGAGGGAATATCTCTTCGCCACCTCTCTTGCCACCCTCCGGGTGGATTAGCTTCACACCTTTTCTTTCGAAGATACCTTTCCTTGCGCTACTTATTTTGAAACCAAAAAGCCCGGTTGTTGCAAAAAACACGTTGTGCTAAGGTAAGTATATGAGTAGAAAATCTCTTATTTTAATTCTACTAGCAAGTATTGTTGTATGGTATGCATCCAGATTTCTACAGTCTTTTATTGCCTACCTATTTTCTCAACGAGCTATGTCGTTTTTAGGAATAGAATGTACAGCTACGGGTTATCCTATTGCAACCTGTATTAATCAATTTGATAGTACTCGATATATATATTTTGTCATCAATATATTATTTTGGTTTGCCGTGATAGCTGGAATAAAATGGTTTGCGTTGGACAAATATAAAAAGAGAACAAAACGAAAACTTCGTAAATGTCAGGTTACTAAATATGTTCGATATTCATTTAGACTTAACTAAATACTTACTATTGCGGGGAATCTCCTTCTTAATAGGATTCTTAGGGAGTTTTTTGATAGCGATATTATTTCTTAAAAAAAGAAAAACTCCTAAGCGGAAAAGACAATCTTCTTATATATTAATTAGCATCATATTCTCATCTCTCATTGGAAGTGTTTTGTTATTAGCAGCAATGTACGGAATTTTTGATGGGATTTTCAATTTGCTATAAATCCCTTTGTGCTATGGTAAATGTATGAGTAAAAAATCCTTCCTAATCATTCTATTCTTAAGCATACTCATTAGTATCGTTGGGCCTATCATTGCATTTTTATTTGGCGCCTCAGCTATTAGTGATGGATTTCCTCTAAAGTGGACAGGTTTTTCTCTCTTGGGATCAGAGACAAACTACAGGGCACTCACGATAAATATATTATTTTGGTTTGCCGTGATAGCTGGAATAAAATGGTTTGCGTTGGACAAATATAAAAAGAGAACAAAACGAAAACTTCGCAAACGTTAAGTCAGTATTTAACTTCCAAATTGCCATTATTGGTAAGAAGCTGTAGTAATACTAATCCATTTTTTACTTCTATTGTTTTTGGTTTTCCTAATTGCTTGGCAATTATTATACTTTTATCAACCCTGCTAATATATATTATTTGAATACTTATTCGATAACCCATTGTAAAGTGTTGATCTATTACCTGCGCCGTATCTTTTCTACCAAAAGATAAAACGTTCAGATAATTATCTGGCATCTTAATTGGCGGGTTGTTGTTATAAATCATGGAGACAACGCTCAATCTGTCCCAATTATTTATATCGAGTTCCCGCACATCAAGACGTAGTGTATTTCCGGCAACATCACGGATAGTATACGAATTAGGAAATTTCGTGACAGTCGTGGGGTTGGCATCAATACCAGTAACGATTATATCCTGTGTATCTTTATCAATAACAATGCTCGCTTCAGGAGGAATCTTGTCAATGTTAATTTCTCGTTTCTGTGGAGCTTCTTCATTACCGGCCAGATCAATTGAGCGAAATGTAATTTCCGTCGTGCCATCTTTTGAAACGATAAACGGCTGGTCGTATTCTTGAACTGTCTGTCCTTTATCCAAACTATACTCAATTCTGTGTACCCCCGATCCGCTTGCGTTATCCTGCGCAGTGAGCGTAACGAGAACATCGCTTCTGTACCAATCGTGATCACCACGCTGACCTGCTAAGGCAATTATCGTTTGCGGTGGTGTTTCATCATTGTTAGCAACACCGGTGATGGTTGAAGTTGCATCTATTGCTTTGTCTTCTGTACCATCCCCATCCGTATCGATGTGCAAAACCGGTGGTTGAGCAGACATTGTGTCTAAAACAGCTTGAGCTTTGGTAGACGTCGTTAGTGGGATATCATGATAGAGTGTGGTAGACGTGTTGACATCATCTTTAAACGTTTTAAGCTTCAAATCAAAACTTCCTTGACCTGTGGCTTCAATTTTTATAGTGTATTGTCCATCATTCGGCAACCAGATAAATGTCGCATCGCCCAAGGTCTCGTATGAACTGCCTGGAATAGTTTCTTCATAATTATCATCGGGGGTTGGCCCTGTGTGATTACCAAAAGCATCATAGATATGTAGAGCAACCGGAGAATGCGTCGATATCCTGGTCCCGTTAAGCAGATAGGCGTGAGTTAAAATTCCATTCGGTAGCTCTGCATCATTATTAAGAATATTCTTTACTAAATTAAGTGCAGGACCAGGAGATATTAAGTTGCCGTGCTCCTGCTTTGTATAATACACTTTTGCATCTCCCAGAAACGATATGGTTCTTTCTGGATCCGTGAGCGAAGCGCTAAAAAGCGGAACTGTCTGATCCCCATTGATCGTTATTTCATCTCTGTAAGGAATGGTGATACCTAAAAAGTCAATTGCATTTTTCTCTATGATTTGTCCAAGCGTAGGTATCCCGGATCCGACAATATTAACCACTTCAACGCCATTGGTATTGATCAGGTTATCGTCCAGATTATGAAACGCTTCACTTGGACCAAAAAGATTCGCATTATGACCAAGATTAGAAAGAAATGTTTTGATTTGAGAATAGTTCAATACGCCCGTAATACCATTACTATCTAAATCTGCTACATCCATTAAAGGATATGGAAGCTGACTATTGGATCCATCGTAAAAACTGAAATATTTTTTAGTTGGAGCTAGTTCAAATCCTCCTGTTGCGTTTTGTAAAACATCCTTCACCTCTAAAGGAGCGGCAGATAAACAAACAGGACCAATTTCATATCTTAAACAAGAACCATATCTAAGTACGCTTAAAAATTTAGCACTTCCTAAATGTGGTGTTCCCAAAATAAACAATTTATTAACTTTTGAGGCTCTACTCACATCAGCTATATAGTTTCTTGCGACTAATCCTCCCATGGAATGCGCAACTATATCTACTTTCGTGCTTCCGGTCTGTTGTTTTATGGATTCTATTTTTTCATCAAGAAGCGGTGCCGTTAGCGCAATATCTTTGCGCCAGTCATACGGGAAGACAAAAAGATCGCTGTCGATCGTATAACCACTGGAAACAAAAAAATCTACCATCTGTTGGTACGCAAACAAACTCCCCGTGAGCGCGAGATTTGCTTCACTCGTTTGCCCATCGGGTTTTAATCGTAATACATCAAAATAATCATCATCTCCAGGTTTAAGGGCTTCTATGGTATTGACCCAAACCTTTTCTCCTGCAGGATATGCGTGAGTAAACGTTCCCCCGTGGCCATCGGGCTGGGACCAATCAATGAACTCAGCGGTTTTAAACTCTGATCCGCCGATGCCTGGAATAAGGATGAGAGGCGATTTGGCTGGCGCCGGCGTCGGTGTTGGCGTCGGAGTGATCGTGGGAGATGGTGTCAACGTAGGAGTGGGAACATCATAGTCAAAAGCAATCTCAAAATTATCAATATCTGCTGACCAAAGCTGTGACGAACTGTAATTAATGCGCCAGATAAAACTTTTATTTTCAAATGCAGAGGGTTGAAGGCAATATGCCAGACTATCAAGCTGCGAGTTTTCTATCACATCTTTGACAAACGTCTGAGTAGCGATTGATTGGCCTATCAATTGAGATACGCTCCAAAGATCTGGCGGCCATTGGCAATTGTTGGTATATGTTGTACCAGACGATAAACCAATATATGCGCTGGCACCTGTTTTCCCCGTAACGCGTATTCTCACTCGGGAAATTTTGGATCCTTGCGGCATACCAAACTCTTCATATGTCCCAAAATCCCGAAAGTATAGATTTGCATATCCTGATCCTACTGCTCTGTCGCATGTACTTCCATCCGTAGCAGAACAGTTCTCCAAATTTGTATAGGATGGAGAACCGTCCGTGGTGACAATACGAGCGCTCTGAAACGGCGTAGTAGTAGCAAAAACAACGTTGGCCAAGCGGGTCGTAAAGAAGATAAAAAGAAACAGAACAATAAGACTTCGAACAAATCGTCTCACTACTAAAACCGTAGTACAAAACTCTTCGATCTACAAGGGGTTAACCGCAATACACTCCCACCTCCGAGGTGGAACAGTGATGTCACTTTTTCGCCCTCCCGCGGAAAAGTTGCTCAGGCTTGTTTGGGAGCTGGTAAAAAGAATTGGGATATGAAGAGATAGCTGGGAATGAGTATCCCATCCGAGACAAAATGAAAAAAATAGTTTGCAACTAATCCTCCTCCTGCGAGCACGAGAATTATCACTGCATGATGTGCGTGTAATTGTGAGTCATCGTGACGAGACACCAGCAGGTCAACATATTCTTTCAACTTTCTTTGCCTTTCCTCATATGAATCATGTTTACTACTCTGAACTGCTACAAATAAATAAAGAAAACACAGACTCTCCATAAGTGTGTATACTGTGAACCCGATCAAAAACGCATCATATGGAGAAGCGAATCGCAATTTGGCATAGTCCCAAAGGGATATTTCATGGGAAAAAAGATAAAAGAGAATAAAGAATATATTGAGTAAAATAAACCACACGTAAGAAAATAACTTATCTGCAGTTGGTAATTTTCTCGAAACAAAAGCGAAATATACGACCAGACTGCAAGGCAAAAGCGTGAGCAAGAATACGAAAATCATTCCGGAACCTAGAGGCAGGATATACCGGACAAAACAATACAAAAAGAGGAGCGTCAAAAATAACAGCGCGTGTTCTCGAATCTTGGGTAATACGTTTTTGTATAAAAATAGCGTCACCCAAAACGCAAATGCCAAAAATATACTGAGCAACAATTGTTCGGAAGTAGCGTGCCCATGTCTATAAATTCTGGCTACGATAACGACAGCGAGAAACCAACTTACTGCCCACCAGCCGAGGTCTTTCCATTTTTTAATCGCTGACAGGCTTCTCACCACAATACCAGCCCCAAAAAGTAGCAACAAAACACGAGGATCAAATATATCAAGAGTCATTATATGTATAATACTCGGCACCATCATATCACTTTTCCACCTTTTAACGCTTCGTCCACGACGGCATTTATAAATTCTGTTTTTGCATCGGTGTATGCTTCTCTATTGTCTCTAAATTTCTCTGCGAGCGTTATTTTTAATTCTTCGTATGCCTTTCTGGTTTCCGGATAAACCCGCAGGGAGTCACGAAACGCAAGCCGCGCCATCCACGCCTTGCTTTGCGGCTCCATGAGATAGAGATGATGCGTTCTATGTTCAAGCGATGGCTTGCAAAACCAATGCATATATTCAGGTTTATAGGGAAAATATTGATAGTGGATTGTAGAAAGAAGATCTATGCATGATTTTGCTTCTTCAAGATTCTTAACCCCAACCATAATATCAATGATTGGTTTGGCAGATAGTCCCGGCACCGATGTGCTGCCTACATGATGTACTCCGCCAAAAATCCGTGATCCGAGACATTTTTCAATACTTTTCTTTTCTTTTTCAAACTTGTCCGGCCATGTTGGATCATACGGAGAAATACGAATTTCTTCCTCTTTCCCAACGAGTATGTGGTCGCTAGCGGTCCATCCCGGCGTAGAGTATGTTTCTACCCATGTTCCATTTCCTTCAGCCCAATGAATAGTATAAGGTCTGATCGTATATTCTTCGCTCTTTTTTAATACTTTCTTTTTTCCGTTAGGAAATAGGGTTAATTCACCTTTTATCACTCTGTACGTTTCTGTCGAAATCTTATGATAGTGAACGGCTGATTTATCGATAACTGCGGTAGCGTTACTATATTTCGGGTGTTTAGACGGCGGATCAACCTCACAAAGTATTTCTGTAGGATTATCCTGCGGCAAGAAAATGATCTTTTTCCCGGGATAGAGTTTTTCTAAATCATGCTTTATTCGTCCTGCATTCATGCCTAGAGTATATCAAAATGGCCGCAATATATTCGCCCTCGTGCCAGAAAAATCTATACAATAAATGCTGTTGGAATTCTTATCCTTAACCATCCGAGTTTCAGATATACGTTACTGGCTATCCGATGTACATTAATGCTGTCTGTAATTTTTTTAAGCTGCAGCAAATCTTCTCTTCTCTGTTTCATTCTAGTTTTTACAAATCGTCCCCACGTCTTTAGACCAAAACCATATATGCAATACAAAGTCTCCGGTGAAACAGCCTTAAATATGACTCCGTTCAATTTGGACGTTATAATTCCCTCTTTAAGAAAAGTAAATGTAATTCCTGGGTAAAGTTCAACGAGAATTTTGCTTTCTGAATCACCAAAGTCTGTCGTCATTACTTCTAAATTTTTGCCGTTTTTCTCAAATCTGTAATATTTAGAGCTAGCCAAAGGAAGCAATTGTGTATAAAACAAAAAACTTTTATCTATAAATGTATATTGTTTATAGCCCCGTCGCTTTAATCCGTCTACAATATGGTGAAAGTTATTAGTGTCACAAATAATATCAACATCCTTGATCTTTCTTCTGTAACCTGTTTTTGCAGTGTATGACAGTAATGCGACAGAACCAATGCAGAAATAGCGTTGGGCACCAGGAAGTACAGCAATAAAATCGTTCAATACGGAAGAAACCCAGTTGTTATCAAAACTCATCTATTGATTATATCAAGAAGTTACCATCAAAATTCGCCACCATCATACCACTTTTTCGCTCAATGCTCTTTTTGCCTTCCTGCTATAAAAAGAGATCAGAAATAGATTAGTTTATTTATGCGATTGCATTTTTGAACAAATCTATTTTTTACTTTCCTATTTTCCAGATGCCTTTTTCGCGAAATGCGGGGATCGTTTGACGTTTGGCTTGATTGAGGAGCGCGTTCAACGATTTTTGTTCTTTTTTAGCATAATCAGCAAGAAGAATTATTTCCTGCGACTTTAGATATGTAATACGCTTATGGAATGACTCCATAAGTGCGCGCGCAAGAATTGTTTCCATGCCATTCATCTTTTTATCGTCACGGTATTCTATAAAATTTCTATAATATAGTTGTTTTTCTTTATCCCGAATGATGATAGGCGGAAACCCCAAACGTAATAGCTGGTAATTAATAAGAGCCCTCCCGATTCTGCCATTACCGTCAACAAATGGGTGTATTGTTTCAAGCTCCAAATGAAACCGCGTTATTTTTTCTGCGAAATACGCTTCGTGGTCGCTCGTGTAATCCACAAGCATTTGCTCTATCCTGGTGTTAATGTGCTCCGGTGTGGAAGCAATAAACGTCCCGATGCGTACGTATTCATTGGGACCGCGGAATCGTCCTGCAATGTTGTCATTGATACCACCCAAAAGCATTTTATGAAGGAGTAATATAAGATCCTTCGATACTTCCGATTCCTGTGATTTCGTTCGGATGTACTCCATCACGCGTGCTAAATTTTTTGCTTCAAACACTTCCCGCAAAGAAACGTCACGGGAAACTTCCATCTCAAGAAGTATCTTTTCCGTTTCGGCAAGCGTCAGGGTGGAATTTTCAATGGCATTTGAATTGTAGACACTCTCTGAAGTTTCTGCCTCGTCAATCATGCGAAGCAGACTCTCTTTTCCCGTACCAAGACGGTCATAGTCCTCTTTTAATTGTTTTATTCTGTTGCGAAGCGGAAGAGTGATCATAAGAGAAGTATATCATATTCACGGCTTTTTGTCAATTTACCGTGAATTTAGCCTAAAAATACTCCAAATTCACGGTATTTTACCTTCCCGTTTCCACCAGATTTTTACGCTTTTACGCACCTCGGAGGTGCGTAAACAGAAAAGGTTATTCTTTTAAAAACGCTTGATCTACATCATGGAGACTTTTTGCATCAAGAGGAACGACGGTAACCGTATCTTGTTCAAGACCTGCTTTGCCATATCTATTTAAAGGTCTTACCGTGAAAACGCTTTCTGAATCTTCTTTTCGAGTATGAAAATCCACCAATAATGTGTCATCACTCTCGTTGTTGCCCGGAACCCTCACAACGACAGATGGATGAGAACCCAAAGACTCCCCCTTTGACGAGAGAAATATCTTTACTGGGACATTCCACCGTTTGGCAATGTGTTGGGTAATGAGGCCCACCATCACAGTTGCCAACTTACAATCTAAATGATGTGGCAGTTCTTCTTTTGGAAGCGTATGATAGCTTGCCAATTGCTTTGGGATCGTTCCGATTCCAGACCCCTGATCACGGAACGGAAAGTTTCTGTTTACCTGGCTGGCTATCGACGTAAGCGTGAATTCTCCTATGTGTTGAGGTATGGCTGGTGATTCTGCTAAAAAAATATTTGCCTGCTCTTCTGCTACGTTTGTTACTTCAATCATCGTTGCTTCATCGCTTGGTTGCCCGAGGTCCAAGGGTTCATTGCGTAACCGAATTTTGGGCATCGCCTTCCTTGCCACGCTGTGATGTTGCCCTGGTTGTTCAATGATATTTCCTACTTCTGATCCTATGTCTGACATTTTTTTAGTATATCAAAGGAGAATTTGTACCACATTTCCATAATTCGCCACCATCATACCACTTTTTCGCCTTCGTGCTCGTTTACACCGACACGTACCAGTCGGCGAATTCTTTGGCTGCTTGTTCTACAATGCTCCCCCAGTAGTCGGCTGGATCTGAAGACGCGTTTGCCTGCATGTTCGCCTCGGCTAGCTCCGGTCGCGTCTCCCGGATGTACGCATGAAATACTTCCTCCGCCAAAACGCGGGAGATTTCCCGTTTGATAAATTCTGGAAAGGCGCCATTTTCTCGTATAGTATCTACGCATACATCGCCAAACCACATCTCGTCCAAACCCACCCATGTCAGCCCGTCATCATCTTCCCAACACCCCCCGTTATAGTTGAGTTTCCCATATAAATAACCGCCCAGGAGACCTAACTGGGGATACGTCTGCATATGCAGAATAGTGGCCGCTTCCCAAACCGTCGTTGCCATATGCTGAAATATTCCGGAGGCTTCCACCTGCTCCTTCACGTGGTCCGGCCAATATTTTCCGAATGCTGTATCCACAACACCCTGGATCTGCTCTGCATACTGATTTATACGCTGACTATCCGCCTCTTGCGCCGGAAACGAGAAGGTATGCACGTCTATACCAATTGTTTTAAGGGCTTCTCCGCTCATGATCCGTCCATTGTATCATGATTTATATTGATTTGACGGGAAATATATCCACTTTACGATTGGTTGCTGGGTGTGTGAATATCACTTTTTTGCCTTCCGTCCAGAAAAATAGGAGTTATTTTTCTCCTGAATACACGATTTCAAAGAGGATGCGGTCGGGAGATTCAAACATCACTTGGTAGTACGTTTTTTTCGGACCGGAAAATTCCGGTCGGTGTTTGGGCGTTCCGAAAAGGAGTACTATCCCTTTTTTCTTCAAATATTCTGCGGCGCGATCGACATCCGCTATCGAGGTAATGCCGATACCGATATGGTTGACACCAGTCCCATCATAATCATTTGTTGTACTTTTTTGTTTTTTCAGGAACCAAAGACTACTGTGCGATCCGTCCGAAAAGCCGGCCATCGTGGGCTCATCGAGCACTTTTTTCCATCCTAAAAAGGTCATCAGATCTTTGTAAAACCCGATATATTTTAAGTCGATATTTATCTGGAGATGATTAAGATATGA
>CAZOTW010000038.1:0-1312 GCA_964582845.1 uncultured Gammaproteobacteria bacterium | reverse complement strand
TTTATATAATGTAATATTTACCCTAGTTTAAAAATATTATCTACCGTAACAATAATCGCTCCTTTGGCTGACATATTTTTGTTTTCCGGCATTCGTTTAACAAAATCAGCCCATTTGCCTTGCGTTTGATATTCTGCCTTACCGGTAAATTTATACCCTTCTTCCCAATCTTTTGTCCAAATAGCTAAACATATCCGTGGATCCCGTCTTATATTTTTTGTAGTGAGTTTCATGTAATTGTCAGTGATGACAATTATAGTTGGAAAAACAACTTTGGCGTATCCTATCGCTATAAGATTTGGGCTTCCGTCTTCGTTAATTGTGGCAACCGCGACAGCTTCTTTCTCTAGCAGCGTTTTTTGCCTTTCAGTTATTTTCATAATTTTCCCGCAATCCCGATCATACCACTTTTTCGCCTTCCGATGGCACGTATACGACGCCGCGGGTGCTACCAAGCTTCTTGACATACCCGGGTAACACTATTAGAAAATGTTGGAAGATGTTAGAAGATATTGCACGATATGAAAAGTAACTTTTTTGCCCTCATGCCGGAAAAATGTGTTTATTGACACAAACTCTCACAAGGGATGCCGTCGCTGTCCGCGTCTCTTGCCGTACACCCACATTGATTTAGCTGATAATATGCCTCTTCGCAAGAAGATATTTGCGTGCATGTTTTTGAACAATTACAGGTGTAACTTCCGCCTCCTGTAACTGGAGACGATGACTGTGTTGGTGGGATCACGGGTGGTGATTTTGCTTGAGTAGTGGTCGCCGTTGGGGTTAATAGTTTCGTTGGAGTGAGCGTCGGGGTGATACAAACACCATCTGCCCATAACCCCTTTTTGCCTTCTCGTGCGGCTTTTTCCGCATTTTGGAAATCCTCTTGATATGTGTAGGGATTACTTTGATAGGTATATTCGTGGGCGTACCCTTCGCGTATCATCAATTGGTTAACATTCGTCCCATCTTCCAGAAATACAAAACGGAGGAGCCGATCATATTTGTCCCGTTCTCCTTGTGTCGAATCTGTCTCTAATGAAACGCTCTTGCCGGTCAACATTTCTTTTGCCTTTTCCGATGCCTCTTTCCCAAAACACTGAACAGGTTTTCGGGGATCGACAGTTTCCGGTGAATCCATGCCAATGAGGCGGATAGTTTCTGTTTTGCCATTGATGTCAACATTGATCGTGTCACCGTCTATAACTTTTATCACTTTGTAGAGGTCTTTTTTAACTTCAGTCGTTGGGGTCGCAGTAGAAGTCATCTCATAACCTCCGTAAACAGATGAGAATACACGCAAGTTCAATAA
>CAZOTW010000037.1:8443-13231 GCA_964582845.1 uncultured Gammaproteobacteria bacterium | reverse complement strand
CGACCAGATCAATCCCAATTGCATCCGTTGCCATTCCCGTGTTTTTGAGATGGAACTTGAGGCGATAAAGAAAGTGAGAAATAAAATGGGCTACAATAATTTACACTTGATGATTCCTTTTGTGCGTACGCCGAAGGAGCTCATGGATGTAAAGAAGATCATATCGGCAAACGGGCTGTCACGATCGTCTACGTTTAAATTATGGCTGATGTGTGAAATACCCACAAACGTCATTCGCATGAACGACTTTTTGGATGTCGGCGTCGACGGCGTTTCGATAGGATCCAATGATTTGACCATGCTTATATTGGGAACGGATCGGGACAACAGCGAAGTGGCTCATGATTTTTCGGAGCTGGATCCGTCCGTACTTTGGGCATTTGAGCACGTGGTAAAAACGTGTGCCAAGCGTGGGGTCACATGCTCCATGTGCGGTCAGGCGCCTTCGGATTACCCGGACTTGGTAGAAAAACTTGTCTCGTGGGGAATTACGAGCGTGTCAGTAAATCCGGATGCCATCGATCACGTACGCGAGACCGTGTACGAAGCAGAAAAGAAGCTCGTGAAAAACAAATAATGGACTCAAAAATTTATTCCATAACGGCACGAGAGATTTTAGACTCACGGGGGAACCCCACCATAGAGACTATGGTAGTGTTAAACAGTGGCTACCGTGGCATCGCTTCCGTACCTTCCGGCGCTTCTATTGGCAAATATGAGGCAGTAGAGCTTCGCGATGGGGACTCCAAACGTTACGGTGGGAAAGGCGTGCTTAAGGCTTTGAATGTGATTCATACGCAACTTGCGCCAAAACTTCGCGGGATGGACAGCCTCAACCAGGGTGCTATTGACAAATGTATGGTAGAAATGGATGGTACGAGCGATAAATCAAAATTTGGTGCAAATAGTATTTTGAGTATTTCTCTTGCCGTTGCTGTTGCAACTGCAAACCATCAAAAGATACCGCTCTATAAGTACTTCAATCTTCTTGCCAATAACGGATCCGAGCGTGCTATGACAAAAATTCCGACTCCGACGTTTAACGTCATAAATGGTGGCAAACACAGCGGGGGAAATTTGGATTTCCAGGAGTATCATATTGTGCCTGCCACAAATAAACCCTACCACGAAGGCTTACGGATGGGCTCAGAACTCTACCATAGCGTAAAGCAACTTCTTATAACCCGCGGAGCTGTACATGCTGTGGGTGACGAAGGCGGGTTTGCGCCGGATCTTTCTACAAATCTCGACCCCCTGGAGATTCTCACCGAAGCTATACGGACAAGTGAGTACCGCTTTGGTGTTGATGTTTTTTTCGGCTTGGACGTCGCAGCATCTTCCTTTAAAAGTGAGCGTGGATACCAGATAAAGGATCGCCCGGTTGCGTACCCCACCAGTGAGTTCATACAGTACATGAAGGATCTTCATAAAATTTACCGACTCCTCATTCTTGAGGACCCCCTGGGTGAAGACGACTGGGAGGGTTGGGTCGCCATTAATCGCGATTTAGGAACAGATATGCTTATCGTGGGAGACGATCTTTTAACCACCAATCCCGAAAGGCTCCAGCGCGCCATAAAAGAAAAGGCATGCTCGGCAATTCTTTTAAAACCCAATCAAATCGGTTCGCTGTCGGAGTTTTTAGCTGTCGTAGCGCTTGCGAAGAAAAATGATATTAAATGTATCGTCTCGCATCGGAGTGGCGAGACGACAGATACGTGTATTTCTGACCTCGCCGTCGGCGTACAAGCGGATTACGTAAAATTTGGAGCACCTGCGCGCGGCGAACGAGTGACGAAGTACAACCGGCTCCTGCAAATAGAATCAGAGCTTTTGGGAATAAAACAGTAAATAAGGTATTGCATAAGCATTTAATGCATGTTAGGCTGGGTATAGAATCTATGAAATCAACTGCCCATTATGAGGTATTGTTTTTGTATTCTTCGAGAATAGCCCCTGGGTTTATATACCGGGTTGGATTTCCACGTAAAGAAGGGGTTTTATGAAAACCACTATTTCTATAATTAAGGCAGATACAGGATCAATAGGAGGACACAATTGCCCAAGCAATGCGATGATGGCAAAAGCGAAAGAACGAGTAGAAGAAGGCGTAAGAAGCGGTCTCTTGAGTGATGGGCGAGTTAGCTATACGGGGGATGACATTGCACTTCTCATGATTCATTCACGCGGGGTTGATAATTCCGATGTCCATAAGTTTGCCTGGGATACGTTTATAGAGACAACGAAAATTGCTAAAGCACAAGGATTATACGGCGCTGGCCAGGATCTTCTGAAAGACGCGTTCTCCGGTAATGTTCGAGGTATGGGGCCAGGGTCTGCGGAAATGGAAATCGAGGAAAGACCTGCCGAACCCTTCATGGTATTTGCCGGCGATAAGTGCGGGCCTGGCGTTTTTAACTACCCGCTTTTTGAAGCATTTGGTAGCCCATATCACAATGCGGGCCTCCTGTTGGCGCCAGAAATGAATGCAGGATTTTCCTATACGATTATGGATGTGAATAACACGGAAGCCGATCGCGTAATCACGCTGAAAGTTCCGGCGGATTACTATGATATCTGTACGCTTCTTCGTGACCCAAATCACTACGTTATCGAGAGCGTCGTTGAAAACGCGTCCGGTCTTCAAGCAGCAGCTGCTTCAACGAGCAGACTGCATAATATTGCGGGGAAGTATGTCGGAAAAGACGATCCGGTCGCACTCGTCAGGACACAAAAGCAATTCCCGTCAACAGGAGAAATTTTGTCTCCGTGGGCTCTTGCGCACTACACGCTTGGAGACAATCGTGGCTCTCACCACGTAGCAGTTATGCCCGTGAAGCAGAATAGTATCATTTCCTACTTTGACGGACCCACGGTGATGTCGGCCGCAGGGTACTGCGTTCACGAAGGAAAACTTACAGAAGCGGTCGATTATTTTGATCAACCCTTCTGGGACGTGATTCGCGAGAAAGCATCCCTCAAGACACTCGAGATGCGTGCGCAGGGATTCTACGGACCTGCTATGGCGGGCATGGATGAACTAGAGTACACTGGTGTCATGCAAAATCTGAAACGTCTCAACGAGAAGTTTCAGATACGTAACAAATAATCGTCATACCAAAAATGGATACACCATCGGAATTTATCAGGAAAGACAAAGCCTCATTTCGTGTTCCTCCGAATTTGCCGGATTATAATACCGTAGCAAAAGGTAACCCCTGGGATATGGTAAAGGGCGAGTTGAAGTGGTTTGACGACGGGGGAATAAACCTCGCGTATAACGCAATCGATCGTCACGTGGGAACTCCGATTGAATCCAAAACTGCACTGCTTTGGGAAGGAGATAACGGAGCGACCGCTACATATACATTCGGCGAAATGGCAAGGTTATCGAATCAGTACGCGAATTTGTTGTCATCATTTGGAGTCGTGAAGGGCGATCGCGTATTTATGTTTCTCCCGCGTATTCCTGTTCTCTACGCTGCAGTATTGGGGGCACTCAAAGCCGGAGCGGTCGTGGGAACATTGTTCAGCGCGTTTCAGGAAAAAGCCCTCTTCGATCGTCTAGAAAATAGCGGAGCGAAGATATTATTAACCACAAAGGAACTGTCAAGCCGCATCGTGGGATCGAAAGATAAACTTCCGAATCTTCAACAAATTCTCATCGTCGATAGCCCGGAATTTTTAGGAGGAATAGCAAAGCAGCCCGACTCCTACGCCTGCGTGCACACGAAGCCCGAGGATTATTCTTTTATGCTGTATACGTCAGGTACGACGGGAAAACCCAAAGGCGTTGTTCATACCCATGGAGGTATCGTCCAGGAATATGTTACGGCGAAATGGGTTTTAGATCTTCATCCGGAGGACATTTATTGGTGTACGGCCGATCCCGGATGGGTAACCGGTCTTGTCTACGGTATTTTGGCGCCATGGATGCTTGGCATTACGATGGTCATTCACGGCGGACGATTTGATCCGGACATTTGGTACGGAATTCTTCAGAAATATAAAGTAACTGTTTGGTATACCGCCCCCACCGCAATCCGTATGCTCATGGCGAAAGGGGAAGAGCCAGTAAAAAATTACAACCTAACGTCTCTCAGGCATCTTTGTAGCGTGGGAGAACCGCTCAATCCGGAGGCGATCCGGTGGGGTGTGAAGGCATTTGGGTTGGCGTTTCATGATACCTGGTGGCAGACAGAAACCGGTGCGATGATGATGGTGAATTTCCCTTGTACGGATATAAAAGTAGGCTCGATGGGCCGCCCGTTCCCGGGAGTTGAAGGCGGTATCGTCGACGACGCCGGCAACCCCGTACCCGATAAAACTGAGGCGAATCTGGCATTTCGTCCTGGGTGGCCTTCAATGATGGTCGCCATTTGGCAGAACGAAGAAAAATATAAATCATACTTCGTGAACGGCTGGTATATCACGGGGGACCGTGCGTGGCGAGATGAGGAAGGCTATTATTGGTTCTTGGGGAGGGCGGATGATGTGATTAAAACCTCAGGAGAGCGTGTGGGCCCATTTGAGGTGGAATCTGCGCTTGTTGAGCACCCAGCGGTCGTTGAGGCCGGCGTTATCGGGAAGCCCGACGAACTTCGTGGTGAGATCGTGAAGGCATTTGTCGTACTGAAAGACCCATCAAAATATCCGGATGATGCATCCAAACAGGCGCTCATTCTCGAATTACAAAACCATGTGAAGCATAATCTAGCCGGACACGCATATCCCAGAGAAATTGAGTTTATTGATAAGTTGCCTAAAACCAGAAGTGGGAAGATAATC
>CAZOTW010000037.1:0-8409 GCA_964582845.1 uncultured Gammaproteobacteria bacterium | reverse complement strand
AAAAGCCCTTGGCCAGCCGATCGGAGACACTTCAACGCTCGAAGACTATTAACCCCGCAAGAATTTTAGCTTCAGGTAACTATATCAGACTCATAGCGTGCCTTGCAGATTCATACTCTGATATAATCCCTCCATGAGCGAACTAGTCAGTAATACCGGCCTACACATCATTACTTCTCCTGAGGATTTACCTGAAGGAGTTAGTTACAGAGATTTGGGAGGAATAGTGGGATATAAAGCCGCTAGTATATTGTGGGTGCAGCAGTATTTACCTCATATTCCTACAGCAAGAATGATTGTAGCTCCACCCGGAATACAGACAGAAGAAATATTGCGAACAGCCAGGCAACAAGGTCTAAGATTCCCTTGGATCATTCGTTCAAGTGCTCCTGAAGATAATTTGCCTGGGTACGAAGGAGTTCTTCCCACTTTAACATGTGAGGATGAGCTTGCGTCTCCTGAAAGAAAAATTATGGAGGTGAAATATTCTCCATCGGTCTCTCGCGGGAAATTTAGAACACCAGAAGCTACTGTCATTATTGCTGAGAAATCACTATCACGACTCGTAGGCACAATAGCTGCGCATCCCCATAAAGACAATTTACTCGTCGGATCTGTTTCTAACTTTAAACGACCAAACGATCCGGTGCATGCAACATTTTTTATTGAATCGGGAACTGTACAATTTTCTCCTTATTGGTCCAGTTGGAAATTTATAGAAAATCTTCCCTTTGCGCCTCAGCAGCTTCTAACAATCGCCACATATTACCAGCAGATAGGTTCGTTACCAGCGATGAATCCAGCAATCACTCATCAAATGGAATTTGGTCTCGAATCTACGTTATATTTTCAATTCCGTGATTTTCTTCCAAAACAAAAATCATCATTCACTTTACCTGAAACGGAAGAGGACAAATTACCCTTAGGAGCAAAACCTATGGTATTTGGAATTACTCCTCCTGAAGGAGTAATAGCCCAAGTATATGACTCTTACGAATTTACTTCTGGCGGAGAACTGCAAAGAACATCTAAAGATATTCCAGTAGCAATAATATCTAAAAGTTCAGGTAGAATAGGACAGTTGCTTCCACAAGATGTAAATTTATTTGTAGAACAACAAGGAATGCTTGCTCATACCGATGTGCATTTTATGCGTACATGCGCACTTACGGTTATCGGAGCTGACGGATGGTGGGACTTACCAACAGGACAATTCATTCGGATTTTTAGTGACGGTGAACGTGTCAGAATTGAAATGGAATAAGAAATCCTGAAATGTAGATATCGACGTATTCCTGACTTGATTCTCCGCGCGAGCGATCGTATTATAACGGAAACAGAAGGACAAGTTCTCCTTTTACCTCAGTGAAATGGCTCATAGCTTCCGTTACGGTTCCCTGCCAACGTTCTTCGTGAACTTTTGTAAGTTCACGCTCAACAACGATAGTGATATCACCTAAGATCGATTTCAGGTCTTGGAGTACCATCGCGAGTTTATGCGGTGCGCAGTACAGGATATATGTTGCTTTTATATAGTTGGCGATTTGGGGTAATGACTCAAAAAGTTTCATACGGGCCGACTGTTTCTCAGGGGGGTATCCCAAGAAGAAAAATTTATCAGCCGGAAGACCGGAAGCGGTAAGAGATGCAAGGACAGCAGAAGCGCCCGGGACGCTTTCTACGCGGATCCCCCGTTTCACGCACTCGCGAACGAGGGTAAACCCCGGATCAGAAATAAGTGGCGTGCCAGCATCAGTGACCAGAGCAAGATTTTTACCGGACAAAAGAAGCTCGATAATCTCAGGGAGTTTTTTGTCTTCAATCTGATCATAATACGGAATAAAAGTTGGCTTCCATAGGGGATCGCGATTGACCAACGCGCCGTAACGCTTGGCGATTTCCTGTATGAGTAACCCTGTATGCCGTGTGTCTTCACAGAGAATCGCATCGGAAGAAAACAGCGTTTTTATGGCACGGATCGTGATATCATCGAGGTTGCCTATCGGTGTTGACACAAGAGAAAGTGTACCCATATAATCTGATTATACCAAGAAAAGACCTGCATACTTGAAATATGCCTTCCTCGGGCCATTCCCGAGGATCATTTTTTACAACAGAAATGGATACCCTAGCTGTACTTCTTAAACCAGAACTTCTCATCAAGACGCTCGGTCTTATCGGCGTATTTTGTGTGCTTTTTGCAGAGTCCGGCCTATTTTTTGGATTTTTCCTGCCCGGCGACAGCCTTCTTTTTACCGCAGGAGTACTTGCATCACAAGGGCTCATCAGCTACCCGCTTCTTTTGATTGTCACGTTTTTAGCGGCGGTGCTCGGAGATAACGTGGGTTATTGGTTCGGCCATAAAGTGGGTGGAAAGCTCTTTGAACGGGAAGATTCGTTCCTGTTTAAGCGACATCATTTGGTCGATGCGCAGAAATTTTATGAGAAAAATGGGGCAAAAACCATCGTTCTTGCCCGTTTCATCCCGTTTGTACGCACATTCGCCCCAATTGTGGCGGGTGCAGCAAAAATGCATTACCGTACCTTTATACTCTTTAACATCATTGGTGGGCTGCTTTGGGCCGTAGGTATTGCTTCTCTGGGGTACTTCTTGGGCAATATTCCGATCATAAAACATAATTATGAAATCGTCATTTTTCTTATCGTCATAGGATCTCTTTTTCCCCTTGTCCTTCATTTCGTGCTCGACAAAGAAAAACGGGATGGCATGAAACATCGAATTCGCTCGTTTATGCACAGAGGAAAGGAATAAACTAGACGAATTTGCGGATGAGCCCCACACACTTTCCTTGGATTTTCACGTGTGTCGTAAAGATAGGGGACATGGTAGAGTTGGCGGGCATGAGTTTGATGCGATTTTTCTCAAAATAAATGCGCTTGAGTGTTGCAAACCCGTTGGGTAAGAGTGCTACCACAATGTCGCCACTATGGGCATCCTGTTGGTGCTGGATGACCACGTAGTCTCCGTCCATGATGCCATCTTCGATCATCGACGTGCCTTTTACCTGGAGGACGTAGCTTGGTTTATTGGACGATATCATACCGGGGGCGACCGATATATAGAAATTCGGATCGGTATATGGTTCAAGCGGGCTACCGGCAGCGATATAGCCCAGTACCGGGAGTTCTATGGCTGTTGCAGCATTCCCTGACCGGTAATGCTCCGTTATAATTTCAATACCACGCGCGGTGCCGTCAAGTTTTTTCACATATCCTTTTTGGCGGAGGCGGTCGATATGTTCATGGACGGTTGCCGGCGAATTCATGCCGAGCGCCTCTCCGATCTCTTTGAGAGTCGGCGCATAACCGAAGCGCTGGATAAATTGTGTGATAAACTCGAGAAGTTGTCGTTCTTTATTGTAAAGTGTTGGAGGCATACGTATATTATAATTAACCGAAACTATGATAAGATTAGTTCTAGTATTTCAAAATAAACCCGAAACGTCAAGATGGACAAACCATATAGAAGCAGATCAATTTTTCACTACCACGCGTTTCGAGTTATCATATTTCGGGTGACGCGAACGAGACTTTATTGATTCATGCAAAATGTGGATCTTGTAAGAGCAAGGCGCGGGGAGGCATGCCGTTTCGAAGCATCGTCATGGCCTTGGCTGATTACATTGATGGAGAGATATCGGTCTGGAACTTGACGATGCGAGAATCACGGCGTGCCGACCAACAGCGCCAGCGAGGCAGAACCCGAAATAATAGGAAACTCGTGACTAAATCAAAATGAATACATTCAAACTAACGTCACAATTCAAACCAACTGGCGATCAGCCTCAGGCAATCGACTCGCTGGTATCAAACATTGAAAAAGGCGTCCGTGAACAAGTGCTTGTGGGCGTCACCGGAAGCGGCAAAACGTTTACGATGGCAAACACCATTGCTCGCCTAAAACGGCCGACACTGGTTATTTCCCATAATAAAACCCTTGCAGCGCAGTTGTACCAGGAATTCCGTGATTTTTTCCCACATAATGCGGTATCGTATTTTGTATCGTACTACGACTATTACCAACCGGAAGCATATATTCCCCAAACGGATACCTATATAGAAAAAGAAACCGAAATTAACGAAGAAATAGATAAACTCCGACTTGCGGCTACCACGAATATCCTTACGCGTCGCGATACTATCGTTGTAGCCTCAGTATCATGCATCTATAACATCGGCTCTCCGAAAGAATACGGGCAGTTCATTTTGGAGCTCAAATCGGGCATGAAAATTACAAGGGAAAGTATTTTTGAGCGTCTCGTACAACTCCAATACGACCGAAGCGATTATGGTTTTCATAGAAGCACATTTCGCGTGCACGGAGACACCATTGATATATTTCCAGCTTACTCGGATACGTCCATTCGAATTATTATGGACGGCGATATGTTGCGTTCTATCCAAGATCTGGATCCTCTCACGGGTGACACCGAGGAAGCGCTTATGGGAACCGTGATTTATCCGGCGAAACACTATATGACAGATCCACGAAATTACCACGATGTGTTTGCCCTCATTCGTCAGGATCTGGAAAAACAAGTTCGAGCGTTTAAAAATCAAGGCAAGCTTCTTGAGGCACACCGTATCGAACAGCGGGTGAACTTTGACCTGGAAATGATTCAGGAAATGGGTTACGTCAACGGTATAGAAAATTATTCACGCTTCTTTGACGGCAGAAAGCCCGGCGACCCGCCGTTTACGCTTCTTGACTACTTCGGTGATGCAGCACCAAAGGACTGGCTCCTCATTATTGATGAATCGCACATGACATTGCCTCAAATCCGCGGCATGTACAATGGAGACCGAAGCCGTAAGCAGACGCTTATTGATTATGGTTTCCGTCTTCCTGCTGCTTTGGACAACCGTCCTCTTCGTTTTGAGGAATTTTTACGCGTCATGCCCCAGGTCATCTATGCTTCAGCAACACCAAATGATTATGAAATCGGAAGATCCGACCAAGCTGCCAAAAATAGCGGTGTCACTTCTGGCGTTGTCGAACAACTGGTCCGTCCGACGGGATTAATCGATCCGCGTGTTGGCGTTCGTCCGGTCCAAGGCCAGGTGAATGACCTTTTGGCAGAAATTGAAAAGCGGGTTAATAAGCACGAGCGTGTCCTGGTTACCACACTTACAAAGCAAATGGCCGAAGATTTATCTGATTTTTTGGAACAGAAAGGGATAAAAGTTCATTACTTGCATTCAAGCGTCCTAACGCTTGCGCGGACGGACATTTTAGCAGACTTGCGAGCGGGCACCTATGACGTCATCGTTGGCGTGAATCTCCTACGAGAGGGCCTAGATCTACCGGAGGTATCACTTGTTGCCATTCTGGACGCTGATAGAGAAGGATTTCTCCGAAGTAAAACGAGTTTAATTCAAACCATGGGACGCGCGGCGCGGCACATATCCGGTGAAGTAATTTTATATGCGGATAACCTCACAGATTCAATCAAATACGCTCTCGGTGAAGTAGCTCGGAGACGCGAGATTCAGCTACGGTACAACAAAGCCCATGGGATTACCCCGACGAGTATTCAAAAACCCATTCGAGAGCGCCTGACGCCAGAGGATACCGAAAAGAAAAAACGACAAAGCACGGAAGAATTATTGGGCCTGGATGTCAAGGCGATAGAATCGATGACGCCGCTTGATAAAAAGAGGCTTATTGGTGACCTTACTCAAGCGATGCGACACGCAAGCCGTGATTTAGACTTTGAACTCGCCGCAAGGTTACGGGATTTTATTGCTACACTCTCCCTGTAGTGTATAATGTGTAGGCCACGGAATATCGGTGGTCTTTTTGGCTCTTACAAACCAAAAAATGAATTTCGCATTTCGGGTGACACGAGCAAGTGAAAGGCGCGGGGAGGCATGCCGTTTCGAAGCATCGTCATGGCTTTGGCTGATGAAACTCTATGGAGAGATATCTGTCTGGACCTTGACGATGCAAGAATCACGGCGTGCCGACCAACAGCGCCGTGAGGCAGCCTATCTGCAGTCAAGACCCGAGATAACGCGAAACTGGTACAAATAACCATGGATACCATACGTATTAAAGGCGCACGCCAACACAACCTAAAAAATATTAATTTGGAGCTTCCAAAATACAAGCTCATTGTATTTACCGGTCTTTCAGGGTCCGGAAAATCGTCGCTTGCCTTTGACACGATTTACGCTGAAGGTCAACGACGGTATGTTGAATCTCTTTCTTCATACGCTCGACAATTTTTAGGAATCATGGATAAACCGGATGTAGACCTTATTGAAGGGCTTTCTCCATCTATTTCTATTGACCAGAAATCGGCATCGCATAATCCCAGGTCAACAGTCGGGACGGTAACGGAGATTTACGATTACATGCGTCTTCTCTATGCGCGTATCGGCCACCCACACTGCCCGAACTGTGGCCGCGAAATAAGCAAGCTCTCTCCCCAACAGATTGTTGACATGATTATTGACGAGGCCCGACTCCAATTAGAAAACCATGGAAAAAAACAAGTGCGATATATGTTTCTGTCTCCGATTGTACGGGACAAGAAAGGCGAATTCGTTCATCTGTTTGATAACCTGCGCGCCAAGGGTTATCGTCAGGTGCGTGTGGATGGCTACTTTTTCGGCATAGATGAAGATGTCGCACTCATCAAGACCAATAAGCATAGTATTGATGCGGTGATAGACCGGTGTACCATCGACCGATCGATGGTGAAAAAATCAACACAGCCAGGCAAGAGCGATCCATATGGTCTTTTGCGAGCCCGTATCGCCGACGCGGTCGATCAGGCGCTTGCGTTATCTGACGGATTAGTGACTGTCGGTGAAGTTCATGATAGCGGCTTTTCTTTTCCGGAAAAACCAAAAAATGTAATTTCCCACATATATTCGGAAAAATTCGCATGTCCCGTATGTAATATATCGATTCCCGAGATAGAGCCCAGGTCGTTTTCATTTAATTCTCCTCACGGCGCGTGTCCGGAGTGTAGCGGCATTGGAACCATCTTAACGGTTGACCCGGCGCTGGTCATAAGTCCGGAGCTATCGATAACCGAGGGCGGCATTTTGCCGTTTGCGAAGATGTTTTACCACGATACATGGTACTCCCGCGTCATTCAAACAGTAGCAAGCGAGCATGGCATGAACCCGCGAGCTCCCCTTAAAAATCTAACAAAAAAACAAAGCGATGTTCTTCTCTACGGCACCGGAGACCGTGTCTACCATGTCACCGGCACCAACCGGTTTGGCGATATGACGACCATAGAAGAATCGTACCGCGGGGTCCTTCCGGAGCTTAGAAAACGTTTCCTGGAAACAGAGTCCGAGTTTGTACGATCAGAAATTGAAAAATACATGCGTCGGGAAGTTTGCCCCTTGTGTAAAGGCAAACGCCTAAAAAAAGAAAGTCTTACGATCACCGTTGATGAGTTTTCTATATCTGATGTGACGCAATTGTCTATTACCGATACGCTATCTTGGATTGAGGGGTTACGTGACCAAGCAAAAAAGTTGAGCTCGCAGGAGACAATTATTGCAACTTCGATCATAAAAGAAATCGTAGCCAGGCTCACATTTCTCATACGCGTCGGCCTTGATTATCTGACCCTCGCCCGAAGCGCTGTGACGCTCGCGGGAGGCGAGGCCCAGCGCATACGGCTCGCATCGCAAATAGGTTCAGGACTCTCGGGCGTGTTGTACGTGCTTGACGAGCCCTCAATTGGACTCCACCCGCGTGATAATTCAAAACTCATCGACACGCTGAAGGCCCTCCGTGATTTAGGGAATACCGTGATTGTTGTAGAACACGACCGAGAAATGATGGAAGAATCCGATTACCTCGTTGACTTTGGTCCCGGCGCGGGCGAGCGAGGTGGCGAGGTGGTCGCTCAAGGAACAATTTCCCAGATAAAGAAAAATCCTCAATCTCTCACTGCTACGTACCTTAATGATGAACGAAAAATTCACCGTCCTACACAGATTGTCCCAATGGATGTGAATAAAGAGAACGTTATTGTCCTCCGAGGAGCGAGTGAAAATAATCTGAAGAGTATCGATGTGACGTTTCCTCTTGGCAAATTCGTCTGCGTTACCGGCGTATCGGGTAGCGGAAAGTCAACTCTCATCGTGGAGACACTCTATAAAGCGCTTGCTTCGCACTTCAACCCCATGACGAAAGAGCGTGCAGGAAAATTTGAAAAAATTGACCATATCGAGCGCGTTGACAAGGTCGTTTTAATCGATCAGTCACCCATTGGCAGAACACCCAGAAGCAATCCCGCCACGTATACCGGCATTTTTAGCCATATCCGTGATATTTTCGCGCAGCTTCCCGAGTCCCGTCAACGAGGATACCGTTCCGGGCGTTTTTCGTTTAACGTCAGAGGCGGTCGGTGTGAG
>CAZOTW010000036.1:0-13328 GCA_964582845.1 uncultured Gammaproteobacteria bacterium | reverse complement strand
GACGCTAGACACCCTCCGGGTGGATTAGCTTGGCACCTGTTCTTTGGTGAGTCCGGAGCAAATCACTACCGTCTAACACATGGTCTCGCTTCGCGGGAAACGCTCAACCGATCCCGCCTTGGGCGGGACTGCTCTTTTGTGAGCGCGCAGAGATTCGAACTCTGAACCGATTGCTTAAGAGGCAATTGCTCTTTACCCTAAAAATTTCTTTAGCGTAAACGCTACGTGCTTTGCACGTATAGAAATTTTCAGGGTGACCCTGAAAATTTGCCGAAAGCTTCGCTTTCTTATGCATTCGCATCGCAAATTTTTAGGGTGAACCGTTGAGCTACGGGATTCTCTCAGTATATTGGTGATCCCGGAGCGACTCGAACGCTCAACCGACTCCTTAAGAGGGAGCTGCTCTACCAATTGAGCTACGGGACCGATACACTAATTTTAGTTTATTTTCTCTCGGCCATTGTTTAATGGCATATTCTCTTTTTCTTGCTTCTGACTGATTCGCATGTTGTTCAGCGTAAACTATGTTAACTGGTCGTTTATTCCTAAGCGACTTTGCACCACGCTTGTTATCGCCATTATGCTCTAGTTCCCTACGTTTTACATCAGTCGTAATCCCCGTATATAAGGTGTTATCGTTGCACTTCGCAATATACACGTACCACATAATGGCGTTTACCCTAAAAATTTTGCTTTTTTGCCAAAAAAACAGCTTTGCTGTTTGCAAAATTTTCAGGGCGCCTCCGAGAGGAATCGAACCTCTATCACCTGTTCCGAAGACAGGCACTTTATCCGTTAAGCTACGGAGGCAGCACCCTAAATTATATCAGATTTACGCGTGAGAATATTGTCCGGACGGCAAACTCGTTGACTTTGGACGAAATTTCACTACAATGCGGGTGGTATGAACGTGTTTGAACAAAATACTCCGACTGATGCTCATAATTCAATCGAAAGAAATCGTTCCGTGATGGAATTACGCGAAAAATATTGGTTTCATATCTTCGTGGCCGGATCAGAATTCTTGCTTCCGATGGTTTATATTGAAGGAGATGGATCAAAAGACTCACGGCCATTTGCGATGCCGTGGCTCGATGCGAGCCATGATCCTGTGCTTGCCCAGGCTGCCGAAAGAGCAATGCGTCAGCTTTTTAACAGGTTTGGTGGGGACGTTGTTATCTATCGAGGTTCATCACGGTCTGAGGTGTTTATTCGACGAGCGCTTAATGGAAACACGTCTATACTGCATGTCGTTTTGCCAAGCGGTCCAGACTATGCATCTGTAGCAAGCGTATCCGAAGACAATTCAGTGATATCGTATAGGCCCGCAACAGGAGAACAACGATTCATTGGGAGATTTCCCGGAACGATAGAATATTTGCGGGAATATCAAAGAGAAGGGCGGAAAATAGTGGTTGCTGAAGGAGTCAGGTTAAAGGGTGGGACCGTTGAGGCGATGGTAGACGTTCTTCCAGGAGTGAAGCCAGATTATGTTGCAATGCTTGCATGTGTGGTGCCAATGAGCCCTTGGTTAGCCAATGTAGATGAGTTAAATAGCATTTGTGCTATTAGTCTTCCGAAATTCTATGTTGATACGCAAGAGAAACTCGTTGTTCCTTCCTCTGAAACTGCATGGGAAACAGACATCCCTCACGCTATCACGATAGCTACTATGGAAAAACCTCTCGATTTGCCCAACTATCCCCAAGGGTCAGGGAAAATTCCCCACGCCATCATACCTTAACTATATAATTTCGTCCTTCTTGGTCCGTACGAACCGCACCCATTCCTCCACGACTTCGAAGATGACTTTGAGCGGCGCTTCCAGGATAAAGTCAAAAAAGAAGATAAATACGTTTATTTTGGCTATTTCCGCAGAAAGGATGTGGCCGACGCGAAGAATCGGGAGGAAGAAAAAGTCGATAATCGGTCCTAGAAATCCCTGCCGGTCGATCATCTCATACTCTTTCGCGGACACGCGGATGCGATAGGCAAAGAAGCTGACGAGGGTAATGAAAAAGACAAAGATAATTTGGCTTGCGATATTGAAGTGAAGTTTAGCAAGGACATAGGCGATGCACCCAAACGAAATGCCAAACGTCGCCAGGTAAAAGAGCGAAAAAACACCCGTAAGCAGTGGTCGCTTAACCGGAGCCGCGAGTACAAAGACGTCTTTTTCGTCTTTGAGTTCGCCGAAATTATAAAAGATGGTTGTAATGCGCTCGATGAGCCTGTGCGTATTGTCCGGCCCCGGCAGCGTGAAAAATCCGGCAACCAGGAAAAGCAAAACCGGCGGAAATATCGTGTTAATTCCAAGCGGTATGTAATCGATTCTTTTCGTGATAAAGACATCAACGGGCGCTTCCAGTGCCAGGGCAAACACCATTTTTGTCAGAAAGATATAGATGATACTGCGCACAACCGCCCTTCTCACCTTGACGCCTATTTCGTGATATCGTTGGCTTGCCAGTTCCGCGAGCTTTTGTTCAAATTGTTCTCTGTTTTCAATGATGGACCGCGCTTTCGGTCCGCTATCAAACATAAAGTCCGATATGAGGCGAAATGGAGGGGAATGGAGGCGCACGTATCGGGTAAGCGGTTCCCCCACGCGATCCTTGAGGCTAATGTCCACAAGCCGCAGGTGTTCCAGAAGCTGCGGTATTTGTTGGGCGACTTTGTCGGCGGCAACTCCAAACCACTCCGGTTGAATAAATTTCATGAGTTCATACGTAATGAGGGCATCGTCGGATTGGGCAAAAGCCCGTTCTATGGCGATATATGTTTGCATGTTGACGTACCGTTCGTCGCTATTGGGGATCCGGATCTTCGGGCGAATCGACTGATAAAAGAAGTTGTTGAGCGCCTCCCGTTGCTTAGCGGACACGATAGTGTCTTCTATTTCCGAAGATGCCAGGCCCAGCATAGTTTCCCAGGAAATACTTCCGTGCCTCGATGAGGATCCAAAAACCGTGTGTTTTACGGTGAGGTATCGGGTAATAATCGCATGAATTTGCCGTATGGTGGCGTCCGTGATAAGGCCGCTATCCACATATCGCGCCCACAGAAGCTCGAGCGCGAGGTTTTCCGCGATATTATCCGAGCCGCCGTTAAGCATGATACGGCGTTTGAGAATGCGCTCGATTGCCGCCCGTCGGACAAGATGCTCGGCGCGAAATTCTACCGCGTTTCTGGCTTTTTCGTAGATACGCGCAAGCAGTGAGACCGTCTTACTAACGGTAAAATGAGACGCCTCTTTGGCGTGCGGTTTCTCAGCCTCAAAGGAGGCAATAAACGCACTAACGATTGGTGATAATTCCATAAAAAACTATTTCAGTATACCACAGAAAGAGAAGCTTAGAGAGCTTAGTAGCTTAGAAGCTTAGAGAGCTTAGGAGTTTAGTAGCGAGAGCTTAGTAAGACTTCCTTGCGTGCAATAGTCTTTTTGCGGTAAGATACAGGTTAGTATAAATATCCTTCGGGGTAGGGTGACCCGTCTCGACTCGGCGTCGAGCCGAGGCTGGAATTCCCAATCGGTGGTGATAGTCCACGAGCCCTGTACCAGACGGTACGGGGCATGACTACGCGAAATACGTAGACCGACCGTCTTTCGACACGCTTATGGCAAGATGTAAGCGACGTTGAAGGGTATAGTCGGGATAAAAGAAGGAAGTATTCCACGTTTATCGTGGCCTTCTTCATATACCCCGAAGAGTTTACCCTAAAAATTTTCGTACAAATTATATAGGGGTTTATTCCGCAAATTTGTGTACAAATTATGCGGAGAAAGGGGTTTTTTTATGAAAAAATTTACGTTAAACTCTCGCGAAGTCGCGATTGCCGCAGCTCTTGCGGCACTATCGGCAACGGTCCAACTGATCCATATCGGCTATCAGTCGCCGCAGTGGGGTATGTGGATCGATGTCGTCGCGGTCTCCTGGATAATTGCCTATTTTCTGTTTGGGATCTCGTCGTCTCTTTTAGTTTCCCTGGTGGGTGCCGTCATCATAACGCTCTTTGCTCCTGATACGTGGCTTGGTGCGTCGATGAAGTTCGTCGCTACCGTTCCCATTGCCCTTTCCCTGTTTTTGTGGACGATGTGGCGGAAAAAACAGTTGTCGCATTGGGCAAAACCCCTTCATATCGTGATACCGCTTATGGTCGGTATAGTTGCGCGGTGTCTTATCGTTTTGCCGCTTAATTATTATTACGCCATACCCATATGGACGGGCATGTCGCCGTCTCAAGCGATGATGGCGATTCCGTGGTTTATCATTGTCGCATTTAACGTCGTCCAATCGATTGTCGACGTAGGACTTGCGTGGGTTATCGTCTACCGATTTAAACTCAATCGGTTTTCGCGCGGCCAAACAGAATGATTATGGGTGATGGGATTCGATTTGAGCACGTATCGTTTCATTACCCGGGTAAGCCCAGTGTCCTTACGGACATACATCTGACGATTACGCCCGGAACATTTCTGGGAATTACCGGGGTCAACGGATCCGGGAAAAGTACGCTGACGTATCTCACGAACGCGCTTATCCCCCATTCGATACCAGGGACACTGACGGGAAGCGTGACTGTAGATGGTGTCCCAACTAAGGAAAAAAGCGTCGGATATTTTTCCCGAATCGTCGGGATGGTGTTTCAAAATCCTGACTTTTCCCTTTTCAATCTGACCGTTGCCGAGGAGATCGGCTTCGGGCTTCAAAATTTGAATGGCAAGGTAGACCATAAGCGTCTTTGCGACGCCCTTGAATTGGTAGGATTGGGAGGCTTTGCATCTCGAGATCCGCAAACCCTGTCATTTGGAGAGAAGCAAAAAGTATGTCTTGCGAGCACCTTGGCACTGGATGTTTCTTACATCATTCTTGATGAGCCTACGGCGATGCTTGATTATAAAAGCTCGCAGGAACTTTACAAACTTCTGGGTTCACTTCACGCGAAGGGGAAAACGATTATCACCGTAGAGCATGATACAGACTTCCTTTGGGATTACACCGGAGAAACGCTTATCCTCGATAACGGGAAGGTGGCGTCATTCGGGAAAACCCGGGACGTGTTATCGCGCCGCAGGCTCCTTTCGTCGTTGGGTATTAAAAAGCCAGGCGCGGTGAGATTATGAACACTCATCGAACACGAATAAAACTCATCTGTCTCCTTTTTTGCTCGACTGCGATGATCATATTTCGTAGCCCTTTAGTTATCCTTGGTATTTTTGTGGTGGTTACGTTCATTAGCATAATAAGATCTTCTCGTATACAGGTTAAGACCAGGCTTCTGTCTCTTGGGGTGGTTTCAGCAAGTGTCATCATTTTTCAGGTCGTATGTAATGGAAGCGTCTCGATGCAAGAGCGGCTACTTCTGGGGAGTGAGTCTGCACTACGGATTATGACATTGAGCTTACTCGTGTTTCTTTTTACCGAAACCACGTCGGTATCGGAAATTATGTCTGCGTTTTCCTTTTTACCTCAAAAAATGCGCCTCATGATGACCATCAGTTTTTCTCTCATACCGGTGATTACCCGCGAAATTCACACGATTCGAATTGCCCAGCAAGCGCGAGGATTTCAGCCAAGAGGGGTACATGTCGTTCGTACGGTATTCCCTATCATCATTCCTCTTTTGTACCGCACGCTTGCCCGTGCCGAACATATCGCGATGGTTCTTGAGACACGAGGATTTGATGCGTAAGCCTCTTTTTCTTCAGGTGATTGACAAGGCAAAAACAACAAGACTATGATTAAGGCGTAAGCAAAATTTGCGAGTACAGTGGATTACGTGAAGCTAGAGCATACACATTAACGAACTTATTCCCAACAATTAGCATCATCGCTCACTATTTCGTTGCCACATACTCCTTTTTTTTGTTTATATATCCCCCATTGGAGGGATCTATGAAAAAAACGTTTGAAAAAATAGCAGAAGTGCCAGCAGTCATGTTAGATAAAACAGTCGACGCATCACGCACGATTACGAAAGCCATGGGACAGAGGAAACCGATTGTTGCAGCGACTGAGTATTGGAAGACGCTGGGTCCGGGGCTCACGACCGGAGCCGCTGATGACGACCCGTCCGGAATAGCTACCTATTCCCAACAGGGTGCACAAACGGGAGTTCAACTTCTGTGGCTTGCTGGATATTCTTTTCCGCTTATGGCGATCGTGCAGGAAATGTGTGCGCGTATCGGCATCGTTACCGACCGCGGGCTTGCGGCAAATATCCGCAGGAATTATCCCAAATGGGTGCTCTACGGCTGTTCCCTCCTCCTACTTGCTGCTAACACGCTGAACCTCGGAGCCGATCTCGGCGCGATGGCCAAAGCGGTACAACTTTTGGTGCCTGGGGTACGTTTCTCTTTTCTCGTCGTGGGACTTGCCGTAGTGATTACCGGGCTACAGATATATACGTCCTATAAAGTATATGCAAAGTACCTGAAGTGGTTAGCGCTTGTCCTTTTTGCGTATGTGTTTTCGGCCTTGAGTATCGACGGGATCAACTGGCGGGACGTATTTGCACACGCAGTACTACCATCTATCACATTTTCCAAGGAACAATTGTTCCTGATTACCGCAGTTTTAGGTACTACGATTTCTCCCTATCTATTTTTCTGGCAGACGTCGCAGGAGTGCGAAGAAAAACTCGAACGAAAAAGGGGTATAGAAGCGCACATCGACCAATCGATAACGGCGCCGACCACGGATCGGGAAATTAAAAATATGCGGATTGATGTGTGGTCCGGGATGTTCATTTCAAACCTCGTTATGTTTTTTATCGTTGTTGCGACTGCTGCGACTCTTTTTACCCATGGCATTACGAATATCACCACCGCTGCCCAAGCTGCTGAAGCGCTCCGGCCCATCGCAGGTGACTTCACCTATCTCCTTTTTGCGATTGGTATTGTCGGCGCCGGATTATTAGCGGTTCCCATCCTTGCAGGGTCGGCTTCCTATGCATTATCGGAGAGTTTCGGGTGGAAGACAAGTTTATCGCACAAGCTCAAAGATGCTTACGCATTCTACGGCGTAATCATCATCGCGATGCTCATCGGGCTTGCGATCAATTTTATCGGTCTTGATTCCATCAAAGCGTTACTGTATTCCGCGGTGCTCAATGGCTTGATTGCGCCCGTCGTTCTTGTTTTAATCGTGCAAATGAGTAGCAGTAAAAAGATCATGGGAAGCCATAGAAACCACCCCCTTATTTCCGCGCTCGGTTGGCTTACCGTGGGCGTGATGGGTTTAACGGCAATCGCCACGATTGTTTCTTCGTTTTTGCGTTAAAGGTCGGAACTGAATTCCCGAGTGTTAGATAAACCTATAATTTTGATTACCGTGTCATTTTTTGTATAATGGACGCTCCATACTCGATATATGCCACTATTACAAGAAGCTTGTTTTCTCGAGGTTGTTCACTCGCCTTTGCTTTTACCCGAAGCGGTGACTGATGGCGCAATCGAAGCTAAATACGCAGATATTTTTTCTGACTTGGAGTTACTGGATGAGAGTTATGATTTCATTTCCTGGGAAAACAGCCTCCCGGAGCATATTTTAGATGGTATCTCAAAATTGCCTGATATTTGCTGGGAAGGCAATCGCCTTGGGAGTACGCTTGCATGTCTCAATCGGCTTATTGATAAAACACAATTCTTTTTCACTGGTTCTGATACAGACGGCATGTGTGCCCTCGTTATGTCTCACGCAGCGCAACTTCAGGATGCACTTGAGCAGCCAATACACCCGGGTACGCAGGCAACGATATTCGAGTCTGTTGCCCGAGTTGTTCATGTATCTCACAAAGAGGACCATGGGCAATGGGGAGTGGAATTTTTGACTTCCCAGAGAGAGGAAATTCAGCAACGATTTGAAAGCGAACCGTATCGCTATCAATCTCTTTCCGCTCTCCATGCGTTGCTAGAATATGGGGACGCAGCGATCGCAGAGGAAGTTTATTATTTTCTCTGCAAGTTTGTTCTTACACAGAGGGGCCCCGTTGCCGCTCGTACGATGGGAGAATTATTTAAAGAAGAATACAGAAAAACGAAAATGTCAAACGCGTTATTGTATCAAGTTCTGTCTCGGTATGAACTACATGTTCAAGAGGCAACTGACGCATGGGACATAAGTCGATGTTATGACCATAATAGACTCCGCGCTGAGGTGATTCGAAAAAATCTTGCTGCAATTTACAAACTCGAACAAATGGCTCCGGGAATAACAAGAGACTTGCAACTCCATAACGGGATCAATATTTTTTGGCGCTATCCTCCGCGTCTCCTCGTTCGGCTTTACGAACATCGTTTCGACCCCGACTATGGATTCTTTATCCATTTTTCTTCACCATGTGATCATGATCAGGCCATGGGTGTGACGAACTGGATGACGCAACTGGACCGGCAGACTGATCGGAAATTTGTGTTTCTTATCTATGAACCGCACTCAGCTAAGGACATTGAAGAGATACTTGACGAACTCTTTGGTCGTTATGAGCATTCTTCCCAAAAAGCCTCCTTTCTTTCTTTTCACGGTCACAGTATGAGTAATTATTTTGTTCTGAGCGTATTAGATGGTCGACGAGTTTATTTAGACGAATGGCATTTTCCTGTGTTCGGGCAGAAGATGCACCGTATACTTTACCCAGAAGCACCTGTTTTGGTGTATGGTTGTTTAGCAGCAACAAAGAACGGCTTCGTGCAAAATCTATCTCGGTGCGTGAGAGATCATGTATGCTTTGGGCCTTTAAAGGAGCCTGAAAAATTTACGCTAAAAGGAAAAGCTAATCCTGGAGGAGAAGTAATTATCCAAAGCGCGACGTTTGATGGGGTCCCTGCCTCTTGTTACAGAAACGGCCAGCCCGTTTAGTATGCGTAAACTCTATGATTGAAATTCACCTACCGCGGTCTGGGCATTTGGCAGAAGAAATGAACCCCGGGAAGCTTCTTACGCCAGAGCAGTTGGATCGATTCCGTCGCTTTGCGCTTCCTGATCACGTAGAGGAGGCAAGGCGTGAATGTGTCTATGAGTTTCTTGAACAGGTATTTCTCCCGCGTGTACGTGACGGCGGGGAAATCGCAAGAGATGAGCTTGTTGACCTTGTACTTGATTTTAAGGAAGCCTTCCGGCTTAAACATCCTTTAGATTTTAGAGGAAACGTTGACCTTCTCTTGCAGTCCAGCTTCCGGTTGTTGTCTCTTTCCGACTATTTTGGGGAAATGGGTGAACAGGGCAGACTCTTGGCATCCGAAGCGGAATTGGCGGAACTTGTAGAGAGAGCAAGTACGACGCTTGGTGCATTACTGGACGAGTACCCCAAAGAGCTTATTTCAATCTAACAAAGATTTAGTTAGGGAGTGACGGGGAGATGAAGGCGTTTTTCGACCTTTGTGAGGATTTTATCAAGCAAATCGAGTCGTTTCGGTACTTGATCCAATCCTGTTTCGCGAAATTTGTCGTCGAGTATATCACTCACGTCATCGGCGGTTAGCGATCGAGAGGATTTTTTCATCACCTTCCACTCTACTGCGTGAAAACACGGCAGTCAATGAGACTTCTCGAACTGAGTTTGAGGGTGCCTGGTTGGATAAAGTTAGGAACACGGAATGAATATTTAAAGTTACTTCTTAGCCGTGACCAAAGGGTGCGTGTTCTAAGATTACGTCTCAGGATGGAGAAGATAGAATTCTGCGACCGCAGGAGCAAGTTCTCTCGCAGCTTCCTGCCATGCGGGTAAATATCCCGGTTTCGCAGTAATTGTGTCCTTATGTGGTTTCAGTGCTTCTTCGAGCTTCGCTATTTTTTTTGCATGTCCCATGTCTTTGAGCGCCTGTGTAACTCGTTGTTCTCCGATCTGGTCCACACCTGGTATATTGCACAGCCTAACGAGGTGGAGTTGTTACGAGTTGCGCTTCAATTTTTCCTGTCCCTAATTAACTGCGGGTAAATCTTTTTCTGAAAAACCACCCTGACACCATTCTATATAATCAAACTTTTTTAAATCATTTAATATAATCCTCGATCTGTTTACCCAATTGAGAATAATTTGATCAGAAGATAGTTTTGCTTTATCCAGTAACACATTTATTTTCGCAATATCCGCATCCACATGTTTTGATGCGCTTGTTCCTACGAGAAAATATAAACTTTTTAAAATTGAAGCTCTCTTAGGACAATTTTGATCTAATGCCAAAGTTAATAGAAGATCGGCATTTTCTATAGTAGTAATCAATTCCTCCCACTCCGGTGTGATTCTAAGATCAGTTTTTTTGTATGCCCATTTTGTTATTGAAAGCGATGAGGCATTAAATATAGGTTTTATCATTATTTATTCTCTTATTATCATAACAGGAAAAAAATAAGATAGCAATTATACTATAAGTATATCTAATGCTTCCCTAGAAAGATTCGAACAAGGGTATCTATCTTTTATACAAATTCGCTTGGGTCCCTGGCTGGACAAAGTTCGAACCGCTGTGTGGGCCGAATTTTCGTTACTTCAGAACAGGAACAACCTGGGATATTTCACTATTCCTGAAGAGAACCGTGCGGTTAGTCGTAAACGTTAATCCTTTGTTCGGGCTAATCTCAAATCCCAGATAAACCACTTCTACGCCACGTTTTCGTGTTTCTGCAATTGCCGGTTGTAAATCTGAATCGGAGCTGCAAATAATTGCCCGATTGATAGCTTTATCACAACTTAAGGAAATCAGGTCAACTGCGAGTCGCACGTCAACACCCTTTTCACGAAAGATTGTTTTTGATTTCCCGTCGACAGTGACTTTCTGAGGACGCACGTTGCCCGCAAGGACAAAGGCAAATCCTTGTTTTTCAAGGTTTGTTTTAAGGATTCGTTGTTCTTGGATAAGTTTTAGTGATTTGGCTCGACTTGCCTCGTGAATGTGGAGTTTTGCAGCGTAAAACGTAGACTTTGTGATATGTTCACTTGGTAATGCGAGCGCAATGAGTTTTTTCAGATCTACGTGGATGCTGTCAATTTTCTTTTTTTCGATTCCCTGCTGAATAAGCGCATCTTCAAGTTTGTGAGTGAAGTTTTCGCCGTCAATAAAGAGATAGGTGGTCATAAGAAGAGTTTACCACAAAAAACCTCGTCGGGCTTGCGCATAGACGAGGCGTTTATGTTTCTATATTACACTATACCTATCAGGTTGTCAATAGTTTATGCTGTTCGAACGGGCTATTTTGGATATTGACAACACCCTTAGCTGGCGTACGGGAGTGGGCCCCTAAGATTATTTTGGATTAATAATTGTTAACGTATTTTTGAGAATCTTGTTCCATTGTTTTCTTCCGAACCCGCTTTTAAGAAATTTTTCTCGAGCTTTTGCATCATCTTCATTTACAAAGTATTCGTAATGGATAAGCTTGAAGGGTAATCGTTTTCTTGTGGATGGTACTTCCTCGTTTGCGTGTTGCGTAAGGCGACGCTTGAGGTTATCTGTAAATCCAATATAAAATCCTCCATCCTTATATGAATAAAGAATATAAACGTAGAATTTCCTATGTGAAACGTCAGACGTTTCACTCATATGAGAATATAACGAGAGGATGTCGCGTCAAACGCGACTCCTCGTCAACTCGGGGGAACCGAGTTTGACTCGGGGGTGACTGACGGGATTTGTCCCAAAAGTATCTTTCCGCCTTTGGCGGAATAGAACTTTGGGATCCCGCATTCTAATTCCGAACGTTCCGTTCGGAAAGAAGTGCGGGAAACCCTTAATCTGGGTGGCGTACGGGAGTTGAACCCGTTATGGCCTCCTCCACAGGGAGGTGCCTAACCGTCCGGCACACGCCACCATTATCCATAGAGTATTATATCGCAGTTTCTGATGAGGAGAAAGTCTACAGGCTAATAAATCGCATCAGGATAACACGGGGCGGAGTTTCAAGAAGGAGCAGGATATCAGCGAGCGTAAACTTACCGTCATTGTTTATATCCAGAGGGAGAAACCGTTTTGCTCTAATATTGGTTACCTTGGAACCGATGGAAGCGACGGTTTGCCGTGGTAAATAGTGAGGCACGAGGATAACAATGCGATATTTTTCGCCCGGCACAATGTTCGTGAGTCCTTTTACCGACACTTCCCCTCTACGCATTGTTAGGCCGGTGAATTTATGCAGGAGTGTCTCGCGGCTGCCGTACACGAGTATAGTGACATCGTTGGCATCATCCGTTTTCTTCCAGCCCAGCTGAGCGTGGATTTTTACCTCAGGGGGCGGCACGACGCGGAGGTCCGTGGATTCCAGGTGGATAGATTGACCGTAGTGCTCCAGGATGAGTTCTACCCGGTACGTTCCGGCTTTTTGCGGAGTTTTGAGAAAGATTGTGATGGTATCTTTGTCCCCAGGCTCCAGGGTCGGTACCGGTTGGGGGAAAAATCCAAATCCCGATTTTTCACCAATGAGTGCAAGTTGGTATCCATCATTTTGGTTCAGAATACCCTGGCCGGTATTTTTTATTCCGACTGAGAGTGTGTATGTGGAGTTCGCCACGAGTTCACTTGGCAGGATAGAAGAAGAAAGGATGTACTGTTCGTGTTGCTTTGGGTGTCCGGACACTTTTTGAATATCTTTATACGAGTAGTACAGCGGGTAAAACTCACCGCTTCCGAGTTTTTTCCAGGAAAAATGATCAAACGGTTCACCTTGATAATTAAATATAAACGGGGTTATCGCAATAATACGCGAGTCTTTCCAGGCGCCCATAGCAGCCGCTTGAAGGAAGCTTCCGACAGTTTCCGGGCTTGCTAGTCTCGATTGAACGCTTTGACCCTGGCTATGGACCCACCCCGTTTCCGTAATGAAAATGGGAAGAGACTTCGTAAGGCCCAATTGTTGTAAGTAGGCGAGCTCCCATTCATAGGTTTTGAGTGTCCCCCGCCCCGTAGCATAGGGAGAGCCGGAAAAACCGGGATTGGGGTAGGAGTGGGACGTCCACCCGTCCCAGAGCGACATGAGCTCCGGTTTTGCCGCTACCATCCGACGTAAAAACTCCGCTTCATCCATGGTAAGGCCGCCAGTCCCGCCGGAAGGATAAAAAAATCTTCCGAGGCTGCTTTAAATTTTTTGGCAAGTTGCACGGCAACGTCCGCGTATCCTTCGGGATCTAGGGAGTTGCCCCATTCATTGGCGTGATTAGGTTCGTTATACAGGATAACGTACCGGTTTTCTGTGGGCCAGTTGAGGGCATTTAAAAAAGAAACGATCTCGCCATAACGATCGGGATTGGGTTTCTCCCAGCTTGCGCCGTCCAAATGTGTTGCTAAACGGACTAGCGGGATAAGGTGGAGTCGACGCATCTCGTTAAACAGCTGT
>CAZOTW010000035.1:9039-13623 GCA_964582845.1 uncultured Gammaproteobacteria bacterium | reverse complement strand
GACCGGAAGAAAACCAGGTGTCAAACGTATCGGTATCTTGTTCAAGGTTGGTGCTACCACATTTTGGACATTTCGTTGGTGATTCTCCTTCAGTGATAATCCACGGAGAAGGGGATAAGGGATAAGTAATAAGTGATACGTTTGAATTGTTATCCTGCTTATTTCTTATCTCTTCTCGCTTATCGCAATTGTTGCATTTCCATGCAGGAATCCGTATGCCCCACACCAGTTGCCGGCTTATATTCCAATCGTGGAAGTTGGTAAGCCACTGGACCGCGGTTTTTTCAAACCTCTTGGGTACAAAGACGATACGTTTCTTTTTTATCGCCTCGATCGCTTTATCGGCAAGCGGTCGAACTCGCACAAACCATTGGGCCATGGGGAGCGGTTCAAGAACGGTTCCGCACTTGTAACAGGTTGCCACCGTATGAACATATTTTTCATCGATATATTCCATCATTCCTTTGGCTTGCATATCCTCGACGACTTTCGCGCGCGCTGCTTTCACTTTCAGCCCGGCATACGGGCCGCAGAGATCGGTTAACCGTCCGTTAAATCCGATCACTTGTTTCATGGGTAAATTGTGGCGCTTGGCTATTTCAAAATCGGTCATGTCGTGGGCGGGTGTCACTTTGGCGATACCCGTGCCGAATTTGGGATCGATCGCGTCATCGGCTACAACCTTCACTTTGAATGGTCCGATAAGACCTTGAATTTCAACTTCTTTCCCCACCCATTCTTTATATCGCTTGTCTTTTGGATTGACGGCAACGGCCGTATCGCCGAATTTGGTTTCCGGTCGGACAGTGGCCAGAACAAACGGACCGTATTTCATGTAATAGAGGGGATCGGTTCGCTCGACGTGTTTGACTTCGAGATCGGAAAAACTCGTGCCGCAGTGTGTGCAGTAATTGACGAGTCGTGCGGAGCGGTAGACCAAGCCATCGTCATAGAGTTTTTTGAATGTTTTGTAGACGATGGCGACGATCTTCGGATCCAAGGTAAAAATGTTCCGTGACCAGTCCAGGGAAAACCCGAGCCGTTTAAGCTGATTCTCCATGTTCCCGCGGTTGGCTTTCACGAAGTCCCAAATCATGCGGTACAGCGTTTCTCGGTCGAAATCGAAGCGGCTTTTATCTTCTTTTGCCAGCTGTTTTTCAAACACGTACTGCGTTTCAAATCCGGCATGGTCAGCGCCCGGAAGCCAGAGCGTGGCGTCGCCTTTCATGCGATGATAGCGAATAAGGATATCTTCCACCACATACATCGCGTGGCCTAAATGCAAATCCGCGTTGGCGTTGGGGGGAGGGAGGAGGATAGAGAATGGCACTTTCGTCTTGTCAATTTTCGGGGTGAAATATCCGCCCTGTTCCCAGAGTTTATACATATCTCCTTCTGTGGCGGCTGGATTGTACGCTTTGTCCATAGGGGTATTGTATCGCGAAATGGTGCGCCGGAGCAAGCTTGATGAGACGGTTTTACCCAGTCGGCAGGACGGTTTTGAGGTAAGATTCGACCTGTTGAACCAAAAATGATTTAATTTCCTCAGGGGTATAGGATATATTGACGAATTCAACCGGAACGATGGTAACGTCATTAAAATACGAAAGTTGCTCCAAAAATTGTGTTTCCACGAAATCTCCCTGAAATTTTTTCTTTGCGGATATCACGATAGATTGTATCGAAATTCCCTGATTTTTCATTAATACAAAAAGATCGACATAGTCCCGCCAAAGTGCGCGTCTGCCGAGTGTATGCGCTTTATCTGCGGCGATATCCTGGGTAGAAGCAAGAGAAAGTGACGGAGTTGCGACAAGCGGGAGGATAGGCTTCCAATAATACCAGAGAAAGGTAACTTCGCTACCGGTTTGAGGAGAAAACGTCAGTTGATCTTCGGTGTTTACCTCATAGTTTTGTGGTCCGAACACCTTTTTGATCGCCAGATGGAGCGCGTTTTTTATCGGTTTTTCGACAAAAACGTCAAAATCGACTGATTTTCGGTGGTTTATCTGAAGCGCAAGTGCCGTTCCGCCGGCCAAGTACCCATACCCGACAAATGCAGAAAGTTTTTGGAAAAGCGTTTGCCTGTTTTTATCCAATAGCTCTAGGTATATTTTTGACATAGTTTCGTTCGTCAAGCCTATCACGGTTGAGGTGAAGGAGGTGGTTTATGACAAAGGCAAAACGTACTGCGCGGTAGTCTTTGTAGGGATAGTTTTGAAAGACGGTTTGGATAGTATCTTTGGGATATGTTTGGAAAAGCCATCGTATGTGCGCAAGCGTCCCATGTGAGAGTATTTGGTGGATAATATAGCTCTTATCTTTTTCTATATTCAGGGTGTCGACATTCGCAGACCAAAGCACGGACTGGAGCGATGTGGGTGGGTGGTTCATGACTGAAGTATAGCAAAAAACACAGAGGAAACGAAACGCAGGATGTACGCTTTATCCATAGGTAATTGTATCGCGAAGTGGTGCGCCGGAGCAAGCTGGCCCCGTAGGGAGCCGCCGGGGATAAGACGGAGTTTTAGCTTTGCGTTCTCCTCTCAAATCCGCTGTCTATCATCTGTTGCGTTCTCTGCATCAGGTCTGTAAATATTCCAATTGCGAGTTCACTAACTTGTGGATCTACTTCTTCCCCTCGAGTAAGAACGGTATTTTCACCGTATTGGACTAATGCACAATGAACAGATTCCGTACCCTCTCGCATAGCAATAGTTGTTGATGCATGGTTTGCTGTTTCAAAATATTCAATTTCTACTTTGGTTCCAGCTTTGATTGAAGCCCTAATATTAACTTCCCGATATGTTTCTTCATGGGTGATTCTGACTCTAATAGTACCCCAATGATTATCCTCAATCTGGGCAGGATCCATCACGAGTATAGAAGATGCTTCTATGTTCGGAGCATTTGCTCCGTCGGGTTGTGAGGTTTGATAATCAAAGTAAAAGTATTTATAAGGTACTCCTGCTTCTCGTGCAGTAATACCTCCATTAACCCCTTGAAAATCTTCTTCATAGTGTACTCTCGCTGGGTGAGCTGAAACATCTACCCCTGCAAGGCGTTTGATAGATTCTGGAGTAGATTCTGGAGTGCCAGCCATAAATTCAACTATTTATAGCTCTTCCAATTTGACGCTATCAGACTGCTTGTCTTTGACAAGCTCCAAATAGCGTTCGGTTGTGGAGAGGCGTTTGTGGCCGACGAGCTTACTGAGTGTCGTAATAGGAGTCCCCGCCATAAGGTGGTGGGCGATAAAGGTGTGGCGAAGGTCATTCACCTTGGCTCCTTCAATGCCGGCGATACGGAAATAGCGGTCAATTGCGGTACGGATATTGCGGATCAGAAGCGGGCGACCGGTTTTGGTAATGAAAAGCGCTTTGCTTGCACTATTTGTTCCACGCACGGCAAGATAATGGTCGAGAGCCTCTTTGCCTGCTTTGTTGAGCGGGACACTGCGTTCCGCATGTCCTTCTTGGGCTGCAACATGAAGCTCGGAATCGGTGATATCTCCGAGATTCAGATTCGCAAGTTCTCCGATGCGGACGCCTGTTTGGAGGAAAAGCTCGACAATGGCGTAGATACGAAGGTCGCCCCGGCACGCATCGCGAAGTGCCCGGTATTCGATTTTAGATAAAATTCGCGGTGGTTTGACTTCGTACTTGGGGTGTTCGATCTCAATTGCCGGATCGGACGTGATAATACCCGAGGCCTTTAGGAATCGGAAAAAGGTTTTAATTGAGTTGATTTTTCGGGAAATTGACTTCGGCGTATAATTATCGCTTGCGAGCTTTTTCAGGAAGGCATCCAGTTCATCCCTCGAGACTTCGTTAATGGTCTTTTTGCCGAGATTGGCAAGGAAAAGGGTGAGTTGTTCTATATCTTTGCCGTATGCTACGATGGTAGCGCGCGCACGACGACGGCTTCCGAGGTATTCAGTAAACTGTTGATGTGCACTTTTTAAATCTGTCGTCGCCATGATAGGTATGTTTGGCAGGTTAGCTTATTCTCCGTTTTTAGCGGAGATGGCAGGCTGGAGCGTCTGAACGTTCCATAGAAGCTTTAGATACCCTATAATATCATGAAAAAAGCCGGAATGCAAGACCTATGTTTAAAGTCGTAAAACATCCGTTGGTCCGTTTAACTGTGGTGCTTATTAGCCTCATCATGCTCGTGGGGCTTTTACAATCGCTCGTTTCTTTATGGCAAAAACGGGATATGGTCTCCGAACGAAGGCACGTATTGCAGGAAACTGAGGCGGAGAACCAGAAATTGAAGCAAAAACTTGCGGAAGCAACGAGTGCCGCATTTATCGAACGTCAGGCACGAGACAAATTGGGATTCGTGAAGGAAGGGGACACTGTGATCCTCATGAATAAGCCGGCAGCTCCCGGAGAGACTGGGGCAAAAACCGAGGAGCAGTTACCTAATTGGCAGCGCTGGCTGAGGCTGTTTTTCTAGAAAACCAATAGGGTGTTTACACTTAAAATTAACCAATGTTAATTTTAAGTGTGTCAGGGGAGAGGATCGGACTCTCGACCCGCAGTTTATGATACTGCTGCTCTACCACTGAGCTACCCTGAC
>CAZOTW010000035.1:0-8939 GCA_964582845.1 uncultured Gammaproteobacteria bacterium | reverse complement strand
CTACCACTGAGCTACCCTGACTTGATAAATGATCTCGGCGACAGGCTCTATTGTACCCATTTTGAAGCTCAAAGGCAATGCGTTAAGCTTCTGGTTATCGGAGTTTTAATGAGGGTTATTGTTGTCTTAATCCTTCAATCCAGCCGTGAATTTTTCGAAGCAAATCGGTGCTTTTCGCAACGCGAATTCGTATGACTCCGTGGTATTTTTCGGGATGGTCATATAGTTTTTTCCACTGTACTTTTTGAAAAAATGGTTTTTGAAACTGTGCTCTTGGAATTGACAGTTCGTTTGACCAATAGGATTCGATGATCTCTGCTTTATCTCTATATGCCTCATTGATGCCGACCCGGATTTTTAAACGATTGTGGGTTACGCCGCAGCATTTTTGAAGCCAATTGATGAAGAATTTTGCCATTATGGGATCTAAATTTGCAAACCCTACTTGGTTATCTTTTTTAAATCCCTCAGCCCAATAGAGGCTAATTCCTGCAATGAAGAGCTCCCGTTGAGTCAATTTCCCTACATCGCGAATGCCATCTGTAAGAAGTTTCAGGGTTTTTTCTTGGCGTTTCTTTTGCTGGATTTTTACATAGGCGAGCCTTCGACCGTAATATGGATCGTGCTGTCGTTTTTCAAGCGTCGCAATTTGAGAGGGAGTAAGTTCAATATCTTTACACCATTGGCTGACGGTACTTGAGGAGACAGTAAGTTTATGGGCGATTGTTTTTACTCCGAAGCCGTGTTTTCGCAATATTCGAGCACGGCGTCGGAGGAGCGGTTTTGCCATAGTGGACTTATTATTATATTAAACAAGGTTCGATTATAAAGTCAACTAAGGTTGACGTAGCGATGAAAGCTAAGGTATAATCTCTATGTTCTTTCATAGAACCGCGGGGTAGTGTAGAGTAGCACAGAAGGCTCAAGTATGGGCTGTCCTGCCAATGAGGCGGGATAGAATTTGGCTATATCGGTGAAACCCAATCCGCCGTCTGGCGGAGGGCAATACCGAGGAAAGATCCTTACGAATATCGAAAGGAAATCCGTAGAGACTATACGCCAAACCAGGTACCGTACGGTACCTGGATGATATAGTCCGACACTCCCAGGAATGGGAGATTACAGAAATGCATAATCTTCTAGACCAGGCGCGCCTCCTGGCCCCGCAACTGGGGATATCAAATAAAAAAAGACCACACGTGTGGTCTTTTTTTATTCCATCCCCACGGGGTCGGTGTGCGCGAAGCGCACATAATGACCCCGAAGTATAATAATCTCAATGTATTATCTCTACATCATTCATTCCCAAAAAGACAATAATTTCTATACCGGTACAACATCTGATCTGAAACGGAGACTAAAAGAACATAATCAAGGCAAAAATTTCTCTACTGCACCCCGTCGGCCCTTCAAGCTCATCTATTATGAAGCTTATCTTCTTAAAGAAGATGCTGAAGCCAGAGAGAAATATCTGAAAACATCAATGGGGAGACGTGTAATCCGAAAACAATTAAAGAATTATCTTGTGCTCAATTTTAGTATTTCTTGAGCGTTAGCGAAGGAGACCTGGTCCCGCAACAAAATCATATTTAGCGCGTAATAAAGGGCTATTTGACATTTTGTATATCTATCGAATTAACCCTATAGTTTGATTATCCTCTCATTTTCTGCTATATTTCACCCTTATGTTCATCATATAGTATAAGTCTGCTCTAAGGAAAATATATGTCAGATATAAATGAACGGGATTTAAGAAACGCCACAGATGGTAATAGCCCTAAAGATATCCACACCGCGATCGGAATTTTTCAAGAAAATTACCAAAACGTCATCTTGGGTCCACAGAATCGACAGTGCAGCATTTATTTTCCGGACCGATTTGAAAAACAGGTCTACGGAACACCAATAGAGGGGACGTTTGATATGAATTTTCTTGCAGGAATTGATACGAAAAATAAACCACGTCTCGTACTAGTCGGTCTTGCATCAAAGAATGATAAAGCAATGGGACTATTTATTCATCCAGTAAATTTTGGCACATTAGGTAGTGAACTTGATATTGTTAAAGCATACCTAATGATGCAAATCCTGGCTGAAGTACCTAAAATTACAACAGATGTAATTTATGAAACCAACTTGTATTTGACTTCAAGGGGAGCAGGAATTTCGTTATATCCTTCAGACTCTATACCAGTATCAAATGATTTCTTAGATTCACTCCTGTCAGAACCCATTCCTCCAGCCGTCTTGCAAACCCTCATAAAAACAGGAACAGATGGATATCCTGTCCTAAGAAGTACGTTATATCATTTATGGGATTTGCATCCTGACTACTACCAACAATGGCAAGAACAGCTTAGAGCTGTAGGAGTGTTATCTCCCCAAGAACATGATCTTGAAATCGAAAAGTTCCTTACTCCCTTCACGCCGATTGTCGATGCATATATGCAGGAATATATCGATCCCAGCAAGCATGAAGAATTTAAACTTGTTTTTTATCATCAAGAAGAACAAATGTATCGATGGAAAATACCAGAAAAAAATTCACGGTATGATGCAAGAACAATAGCAATCCATGGCATTACCTGGGCAAGCCGTCTAATAAACGGTCCAGAGCCCAACGGTGTACTCGTTAAAGAAAAAAGCTGGTGGGCATTAACTGCCAGATGGGCTGTTGACTATTTTAAGAACCATCCTGATGTGCTTCCGGCAAAGCTACGTAATGCCAATTTTTATGCTGACAGTTGTGTTGAGATTCAAGTACTCTATGATGAAAAATTTGCAGAAGAAGAATTGGACTTTCCAATAAATCTCTAATCAACGCTTTCTTCTTTCCAAAACAAAATTGCAATTCTTCAATATGCATCAATATAGTAGGTTCTGATTTCTTGTAACCCCCGCAACCAGGCAGACATTCGTAGTTAGTTTTGTTTATTTTGTTTGTTAAAAAGCGCCTTGAGTTCCTCTGTGTTCAAGTTTTTTCCCTGTTCTTCTGCTTTTTTCATTCCCCGACAAATAGCGCAGTCGTCAAAGTAAAAATCACTGGTTTCATAACTGGTGACATGCTTTGGTTTTCTCGTTTTTGCCTGTGTCGGTTGTTTGTGCATAATATTTTTTCCCCTTTGTAGGATAGCACAGAAGAGTCGATACTTGTATTTATAATATCATAGCGTTACAATGGGCCCGTTATGTCGCGTACGAAACACGTGAATGAAAAAAATACCAAACTGGAAATTCTAGATGCGTATCAAGAACTTTTGGCACAGGTGACCTCACCCAGCCCTGAGGCAGAGGCCATAGTGAAAGAAGAAACAGTTCTTTTGGATGCGGCATCTCGTGATACGGTCGAAAAGATTACCACTGACCTGACGAAACTGAAAGTTTCCTTTAACCAGACTGTGGGGAGTTTGATGGAACAATTGACGACGGAATCCGACCGACTTGCCATACTGCGGAATGCAATTGCCATTGTCGAAAAAAATTTAGAAGAACGGCAGAAGATATCCGTAACAGCAGGGCTTTTAGAGCGCATGATCGCCGCGCATAAACAACAAGAAGCGGAATTTGAAACCATGATGCGTGAAAAACGTGCGACGTGGGCGCGTGAACAAGCTGAATATGAAGAGGCGCGTGATCGTGACCGTGAACGGGAGGAAGAAGAATATCAGTATACAGCACTATTAGAACGGAAACGTGCAGTTGATGAGCGTGAAAGGGAACGATTGTTGCACGAACGAAAGAAAGCGGAAGAGCAAGAAGCAAAAGATGCACTGATGGTTGAACTTTCTGAATTACGAAAAAAAGTTACTGCTGCACCAGCTGAAACGGAAAAGGCAGTTAAACAAGCAGTAGCAATTGCGGTGGCGCAGGCGCAAGCGGATGCAACAACCAAAGCACAACTTGCCAAACAGCAATCGGATGCCGCGCTCAACCTAGGTGCGGTGAAAATAGATTCTCTTGAAGGAGTGGTGAAGACGCAAGCACAGGAAATTGTACTTCTCAAAAAACAACGACGAAGCGACGCGCCAGGGCAAAGATATTGCCGTATCCGTGATTAGTAACGCGAACCGCGATATCTCAAAATCTTCTCCGGATCAGACGAAATGAGAGTGGGTTTCTCCGTTACCGTTTTTCGCTGTGAGTCTTGAGCCAGGAGGTGATATCCCGCAGTGAAGGTTTCTCGTTGTCAACCATTACCATAAAATCTGCTGCTTCTTTAGTTTTTGACTTCAGATGCCATCCGTTGAGAAAAAGAAATAGTTTTGTCGTTCCCCACGCTGTTCGCTTATTGCCGTCAGTAAATGCATGGTTCATACAAATTGATTGCAGCAGTGCAGCGGCCATGGTAAAGATAGTAGGGTACAGTGTTTGGCCGTTAAAGGTAGCTTTCGGGCGTTCGACGGCCGAATGGAGAAGCGCGAAATCCCGGACTCCAGCTTTGGTTCCGGCACGCGCAATGATAGCGCCATGGAGTTTGTAGACGTCTTCGATATCAAGGAATACGGTCATGAATTACCGGTGCGCAAGCTCGTCAAGCAAGGCGCCGTCTTCTTCCATAAAGGATTTGAGCCATGATTGGAATTCTTTCTCGGATAATTTTTTGGAAGAAGTTTCTCTGTTTGCCGGCCGAATAAGCACCGCATCCATTTCTGGTATTTGATTAACCACAACTTTTTGTCCCTTCTTGAATTTTACGCTTTTCATAATGTGTGTTGGAATAGAGACAACACTGCTATTACCTACCTGAAAGATAGTTTGTGTCTGCATATGTATAAACAATGTTATAACATAAACTATTGCTTGTCAAGGATTATGGCAGTGTGGTATACTATATGTCACAAGTAAATAAAAGCCTTTGACTTAGCGTGGATGGAGCTAAGTCTCCCAAAAGGGAAGGCTGACCCTAATCCGGTACGGAGGCGAAACCGTAAAAAGTCTGTCAACGAATGTTGCGTTATGCAAAGTTCGTCACGAATGAGGCTTAGGCGAACCGACCTCTGGTCGGTTTTTTGATGGGGAAAATACGCTCATCAAAATACTTTCATCTATCGATAAATGAAAGTATCCTAGGCAAATCAAGGTGGTACAGTCCTGAGATCATCGAAGGGCCCTTGTAAGTTACTAAACGCGAGTTTGGTGATTTGCAAGGGTCTTTTTTGATGTGTTAGGTCCGTAGTGAAACGGTATCACAGAGCTCTCTCCCAGCACCACTTGCCAAATCCAAAAGATTTGGCTTAGTGTGCGGGATCCCGAAGTGTTAAGCAGGAGGTGGATAGGGTTGTAGTGAAATGGAATCACAACAGTCTCCAGAACTGTTATTCTCCGTTCGAATCGGAGCAACCCTGCAAACTACTTCTGGGACAAAAGCTCTATTCTCCGTTCGAATCGGAGCGGACCTGCCTATGAAAACATTTATTAAGACAAAAGGTCGGGAATATTGGCGACGCGTCAAACGACACAGTCAAACGTGTCAGTCGAGTTTGACTCGACGCGTCAGCCATGTTTGACGTGGCGTCAGGCACCGTTCGGAGCCTGATTTGTTGAGTTGTATAAACGTTTTCTGTAATAAAACAAACACTATGAAAAAAAATATTTTGGGAAGTCGAGAGCTTCCAACGAGTTATCTTAATCTCTCGTATTATTTGAAGAACTATCTGGGGGAGCTGCCAGAGCCGCCGCTTGACCCAAAGACGGGTAATCCGATTGGGCCGGAGGCGCTTGCGCCGCTTTTTCCGATGGAGCTTATCAAACAAGAAGTTTCATTGGAACGTGAGATTCCCATCCCTGAAGAGGTGAGAGAGTTGTATAAAATGTATCGGCCAACACCGCTCCTTCGGGCAAGGCGTTTGGAAAAAGTGCTGGATACGCCGGCTGCGATTTATTTCAAATACGAAGGCGTTTCGCCGGTCGGGAGCCACAAGTTGAATACCGCGCTTGCCCAGGCCTATTACAACAAAAAAGAAGGGGTTAAAGGCCTTACGACAGAAACCGGTGCCGGGCAATGGGGGAGTGCGCTTGCGCTCGCGTGCAAGCTATTTCATCTCACGTGCCAGGTATTTATGGTGAAAAGCTCTTTTGAGCAAAAACCATACCGGAAAACCGTGATGAGACTCTACGGCGCTACCGTGTTTGCGAGCCCTTCAGCCAAAACCAATGCGGGGAGAGCGTTTTTGGCACATGATCCGGTGACGAGCGGAAGCCTGGGTATGGCGATATCGGAGGCGATCGAAGTTGCCATTGCCCAAGGTTACCACTACGCGCTCGGAAGTGTCCTTAACCACGTGCTGTTGCATCAGACCGTGATTGGGCAGGAGGCTCAAAAACAGATGGAAAAAGAAGGGGTGTATCCCGATATCGTGATTGGTTGCTGTGGTGGCGGGAGCAATCTTGCGGGTATCAGCTTCCCGTTTCTTGCCGATAAACTTTCTGGGGATCATCCAAAATTGCGCGTCGTGGCGGTGGAGCCCACCGCTTGCCCGTCACTTACCCGCGGAGAGTACCGGTATGACAGTGGTGATACAGCAGGCATGACGCCGCTTCTGAAGATGTATACCATGGGCAGTAATTTTGTCCCGTCGCCGATTCACGCCGGGGGACTCCGATATCACGGTGACGCGCCGCTTGTTTGCTTCTTGTATCACAAGAAGCTCATGGAAGCAGTTGCGTACGAACAGCGAGAGGTGTTTGCTGCGGCACAGCTTTTTGCCGAAAAAGAGGGAATCATCCCTGCTCCTGAATCAGCGCACGCGATACGGCATGTGATCGTTGAGGCAGAGAAAGCAAAAAAAGAAGGGAGAAAGAAGGTAATCTTGTTTAACCTTTCCGGACACGGACTGTTGGACCTGGAGGGATATGAGCAATATCTCGATGGAAAACTGCGATAAGAGGAGTTGATGCATATGAACGCGAATATCCGCCAGCTTAACATTCGAACACTGCGCTTTCACGAGCGGATAGATGACGTGCGGCTTCGGAAGTTGACGGACGAAATTATGCGGGATAAGATGTTACGAAAACCGGTGGTGGTGGATCGAGCGACACGGATGGTGATCGACGGCCATCACCGGTGCCATGTGTTTTTGCGATTGGGTATACCGACCATTCCGTGCTATCTGGTGGATTATTTCGATGAAAAAATCACCGTGACGTTTCGAAGGACAGACATTAAAAATAAATTATTAAAAGAAATTGTTTTACAAAAAGTGGCCAGCGGAGCATTATTTCCTTACAAAACCACGCGCCACCGACTGGTAAAGCGACCGATCGTGAACCAACCGTTGTCCATATACTACAAAAACTCAGGTTTGAGAGATAGTTTTTGAGTATAAACCGTCAAAAACAATAATGTATAGTACAATGAAAGGAGCCCGCCTAAGCTTTGAGCGCTTGAGCGGCGGGTAAGAAATATATGAAACGTATTGTATCAGGAATTACGCCATCCGGAGACGGGAGTCTTCATATCGGCAACTATTTAGGAATGGTGAAGCAGTCTAAGGAATTAGCAAGGAACAACGATTGCTTTTTGTTCGTGGCGGATTTGCATGCGCTCACGACTATTCAAAATAAGGAGCAACTGCAGAGAAACATTGAAATCCTAATTCTTAACGAGCTTGCACTTCTTGGCGATTTAACAAATATTACCTTTTTCCGCCAATCCGATGTGCCTATGCATCCTGAACTCCAGACTATTCTCAATAATGTGACCCCCTTGGGGCTACTGAAGCGTGCGCACGCGTATAAAGACAAATTGGCTAAAGACGTGATGGAGGATGAGATTAACCTTGGCCTTTTTAATTATCCGATTCTCATGGCAGCTGACATCCTCCTGTACAAACCGGATCTTGTTCCCGTAGGGAAGGATCAGAAGCAGCACGTGGAAATCACCCGGGACATCGCCGAGCGTTTTAATAAAACATTTTCCCCGATATTTCCGTTGCCTGACGCGTATATTCCGGAAAGTGTCGCCGTGGTCCTTGGAACAGATGGGCAGCGAAAGATGAGTAAATCTCTCGGGAACATCATAGGTATTTTCGATTCCGAGGACGTTATTAAAAAGCAGGTCATGAGTACCTATACAGACCCGACGCGAGCGCATGCCACTGACCCCGGGCACATTGAGGGGAATATGGTCTTCACATATCTTGACTTTTTCGGCGAGCCGAAAAAAGTTGAAGAACTCAAAGAACAATACAAAGAGGGGAACGTTGCCGACGTTGAAGTGAAAGAGTATCTCTTTGAGAGCTTGATGGCGACGTTTGCACCGGCGCGAAAGCGATACGAGGAGCTTAAGGCTAACCCGCAGAGCGTGAAGGACATTCTGAAAAAAGGAGCAGCGCGGGCGCGATCAGAGGCCATAAAAACCATGGAACAAGTGCGGGATGCCATCGGGCTCACCAATCAATATTCGTTTTACACGTATATTTCGTGAGGAGTTTTGCTTTGGTCTAAAAATCCTTTTACTTTCAAAATGACCTGATCCGGGGTGTGATCACTTTTAATCATGTATCCCTTGGCTCCCAAAGACATGGCGTTGGCAATGACCGATTCTTGTCCGAGATTGGATAAGACGACGACGGAGACATTGGGTTTCGCGGGTGGGGTTTCATTTTTGAGCTTCTCTAAAATTTTTATCCCATCCATTTTGGGGAGCATGATATCCAAAAGAACGAGGTCGTAACCTCCTTTATACATTTTTTGATACCCGTCTTCACCGTCTGCTGCGTGATCGACGGCATACCCTTCATCTTCCAAAATTTCGACGTAGAGTTCGCGAAGGTATTGATCATCCTCGACAATGAGTATTTTTTTTACCATCGGCGGTTCTGTCATAACGTTTCTTCGTTTAGTGTAGCGTACCTTGGTCGAGGTTGTAAAGTCTCACAAACGATCCTCGATTCACGATCAACGATCAACGTATTTCACGGCGCTACTTCCTGCCA
>CAZOTW010000034.1:5044-13870 GCA_964582845.1 uncultured Gammaproteobacteria bacterium | reverse complement strand
GCCATCGCCGAGTGCTCCCAGGTTTTTACTTGGATAAAAACTAAAGCATCCGATGTCACCGCATGCGCCGATGTGCTTTTTCCCGATGGTCGCGCCGTGTGCTTGAGCGGCATCCTCCACAAGAAGAAGCTTAGAGGGGCTTAGAAGCTTAGTAATTGCGCCAATATTCGCAGGAGTGCCGTAGAGGTGGACGGCGATGATGGCTTTTGTTTTTTTCGTAATAACATTCGGAAGAAGACTTGGATTGATCGTGCCATTGTTTGTTACATCAATAAGTTTGATCGTCGCGCCGGTTTTCGCGACGCCAAAGGCAGTAGGGTAGGCGTTAGCCGGTACGATGACCTCATCGCCGGGACCTATGTCGTAGGCGCAAAGGGCAAGCGTGAGCGCGTCTGTGCCGCTTCCCACGCCGACAGCATACGGGATGCCAATATAAGAGGCAAACTCTTTTTCAAAGGCTTGAACGTTTGCGCCGAGAATAAAAACGCCGTGATTAATAACGGAGTTAATCGCATAGTCTAATTCTTTTTGTATGCTTTTGTGGAGTCGTTTGAGATCAAAAACCGGAATAGTGTGTTTCATAGAAAGAACCGTATCATGTCCTGTATGGTCGGCAAAATGGTTTTTAAACTCCCGCCGCCACCAGTCCCGCTTCCTTTTGCGCGACCGTGATGAATAATTGGCACTTCTACGATACGAAACCCTGCATCGCGTGCGCGAAGGACCAGTTCAGCATCAACAAACGCTGATTCAGAGGTTAACTTCACTTTTTTCATCACATCGCGTTTCATGAGCCGCACAGAGTTGGCGTCGTGGACAGGCATACCAAACAATAGTTGTAATAGAAAATTGTAAATTTTAGATTGCCGTTGGCGTGCCTTTGGGTCGTTACGTTTGATGCGTCTGCCGACGATCATATCGGCGCGGTCAACAAAGGGAGTAAGTTTTCTTAGTTCTTTAGCTCCTATCTGGTAATCACCGGGGATGGTAAACAGCCATTGATATTTGCCGGTATAGTACAGTTCTTTAATGGTACCGCCATAGCCCTTGTTTACTGTGTGATAAATAACGCGAAGTTCGCGAATCTTTTTTTTCAGGCGATGTAATACCTGCGCTTGATTATCAGGACTTTTGTCATCTATGACAAGAATTTCAAAAGGGATGTTTAATCGTTTTGCTTCGTCGCGAGCTTCGCCAATGGCGGTTTGGATAGTCTTTTCATCATTGTAGGCGGGGATAACAAAGGAGAGCGAGCGTATCATTTGGGGTGATTGTAAACCCATCTTACTCAGATTTGCAACTTTCTTAAGTGAAAAATCTGATTAGATGGGTCTATACTCAAAAACTATCTCTCAAACCTGAGTTTTTGTAGTATATCACACTACCAGTAGTGTGATTTGTGCTTTTTGTAGTACTTGACGGTTTTTCGGATACCCGCCTCGAGCGTTGTTTTGGGTTTCCATCCGGTAAGCGATGTAATTTTGGTTATGTCACTTGCGAAATCCCCGGGTTCCTGGGCCGCGCGCTCTTTGGTAAACTCGGTAAACGTATATGACCCGCGTTTGGCTACGCCTACAATGGTTTTTACAAGTGCTGCCAGTGTTTCCGGGTGGGGTTTACCGACATTAATAATTTCCCCATAACATCGCTTGTTCGTCGCACACGCCATAATGGCATCAGTTGCATCATAGATGTAGAGAATATCCCGTTTTAACGTCCCATCGCCAAAAATTGGAATCGTTTTTCCTTCCATTGCAAGGCGTATAAACCAGTTGACGATACCATAGTGATCGTGCTTCATCTGCGACCTTGGGCCATAGATATTTGTGAGCCGGAGCATGATTGCTGGGATACCATGGATGTCGTTATAGATGCCGATAATTTTTTCCGCCGCGAGGTTCGTAATTTCGTACATGCCTTTCGGGTTGGTGGGAGCACTTTCGGAAACGGGAAGCTTGACTGCATGGCCGTATTGACCCCGGGTACCGATGTAAATAAAACGGACGCGCGGATTATAGTGTTTACATGCTTCCAGGATAATCGTCGTGCCACGGATATTTACGTCGATATCCGGGAACGGATCCGTTTGGCTTAATATATGGTCCGTCTGGCGGGCGAGATGGAAAATATACTCTTTGCCCTGGACCAACTGCGCGATAGCAAGTCTATCGCGGATATCGCTAAAGTTTATCGTAATGTTGTTTTTAATGGGGTCGATATTGAAGAGATTTCCGCCTTGTTGGGGAGTGAGATTGTCTACGACGGTTACTTTGGCTCCCTGCTTCACTAGTTCGATTGCGAGGTTGCTCCCGACGAATCCTAACCCTCCGGTGACGAGAACCTCTTTACCTTTCAATATCCGGTAGTTCATGGTGGGCCAATTGTAGCACAGTCGTGTATAATACCGACAAGATTATCCTATGAAACGCATTATTGTCAGTGAAGCAGGTGGGGCACTCACGCGCAATTTTGTCATGTCCCTCCGGACTGCGCCGGAGAAGTACCATATCATCGGCATCAGCTCGAACGTGTATGATCTTCCGTTATCCAATGCGGACGAAAATTATCTCGTACCAAAGGCAAGCGACCCGCTGTTTATTCCAATAATAAAAAAACTTATCGTCCAGACGAAAGCAGATTTTTTGCACTCCCAACACGATACCGTTATCCAAGTATTAGCCAGTCACGTATCCGAGTTGCCGGTTCGTATGTTTTTGCCCTCTACCGATACCGTGAACGCATGTGTAGATAAATACCAAAGCTATCTTCGTTTCCGGGCGGCACATGTACCTGTTGCTGATACCATGGAGCTTGCATCTCACAAAGATCTTTTGCGTGCATGGAAGAAATATGGTACGGGCATGTGGATTCGGTTGAAAAAGGGTGGGGGAGGAGCGGGTGCATTACCGGTACGTAATATTGATTTTGCCAAATACTGGATAAGTTATTACAACGGATGGGGAAAGTTTATTGCCTCTGAACGATTGGGAGAAGATTCGGTGACCTGGACATCTATTTGGAAGGACGGTGAGCTTATTGTGGCACAGGGGAGAAAACGGCACTACTGGCTTTTTGCCAACCGTACCCTCTCCGGCGTGACGGGTGTAACCGGAGCAGGAGAAACCGTGTCAGATGGTGTGGTGGATGCGTGTGCCCAGCGGGCAATTTCAGCAATAGACCCAAAACCCAATGGAATTTTTAGCGTCGATATGACCTATGATTCGACGAAGAAGCCTCGCGTTACCGAGATAAACATCGGCAGATTTTTTACGACGATTCATTTTTTCACCCAGGCAGGATGTAATATGCCCTACATATATCTTAAGCTCGGGCTCGGAGAAACGATACAGACGATACAAAAGAAGATGAATCCGCTTAAATCCGGTCTTTTGTGGATTCGTGGCATGGACGCTGCACCGGTATTAACAGATATCAAGAAACTCGAAAGATATAGGCGCGATCTTGGGTTACTAAAAAAAAGGATATGAAGAACAATATGTTAGTAACCGGTTCTACTGGGTTTATCGGCAGTCATCTTGTGCCGTTACTTTCCCGCTCATTTCATGTCACGCAATTTGTCCGGCAAAAAAAGAAGAAGAGCGATGTGGTAGGGGATTTAATACATAAGCCCACAGACGTGATTACCAAGTCCCTCGCTGGAATTAATCAGGTCATTCACCTGGCGAGTCTCACAGCTAAATCGAAAGAAGATAATACGACGGATAAGGCGCGGTTGTTTTACATGGTAAATGTTATAGGAACGCGTAACCTTCTTGAAAGCCTTGCCAACACAAAACTTACCCATATGATCTATGTAAGTACACTTGATGTGTACGGCGACACGTTTGGGAAACCTATTACCGAAGAGACACGGACTAATCCCGCGACATATTACGGCGTAAGTAAACTCGCAGCGGAAAACGCTTGCCGCGCATGGTGTGGTAAACGAAATGTGCCGCTTGCGATTGCGCGGTTAGGGATTGTATACGGGCCGGGAGAGGATGCGTATAAAAAAGTTATACCGGTTTTCATTCAGCAGGGGCTTAGGGGGAAGCTACTGGAAATCTACGGAACGGGAAAAGATCTGCGGGACCTAATATACGTGGGTGACGTTGCCCGCGCGCTCATGCTTCTTGCTAAACAAAAGGAAGCGGGAGTATTTAATATAGCAAGTGGCACATCCTATACGGTATTGGACATCGCCAAACGTATTCACAAGCTGACAGGTAGATACAGATCCGAAGGTGGAGATACGTTTCCACCTCGGGGGTGGAATAGGTTTACACCTGCGGATGGGAGGAAGCAGGATATTGTATTTGATACGACGAAATTCCGGTCAATCGGTTTTCGGCCAAAGGTGAGCCTCGATACGGGATTGGCAAAGGAAATAGCGTGGTTTTGGAAGAAGCTTTCTTAAAGTATGCATATTTTTTTCGATTTTGATGGGACACTAATTTCTGCAGAAAAAAGGATGTACCGATTGTACGCAGATTATTGTCGACGCCTTGGTACAGTGCCAATTCAACAGAGCCTCTACATAGCCCAAAAGAAGCGTGGCATCCGCGAACGGGATGTCACATCTGTGGCGCTAGGGTCAGAGGTAGACGTGTATCTCAAATGGAAATTGGAACACATGGAGGATCCTTCATATATTCAATTAGACACACTCTATAAAGGGGTCCCCACGATACTGAAGAAGCTACAAAAGCTTGGTAACTCACTCTATATCCTCACCAGTCGCGTTGGACGAGCGAAACTTATGAATCAGGTAAAACAATACAACATAGAAGACTATTTTATTGAAATTATAAATACCCCGGGCGCAGACGGCGCACGGTGCAAGACAAAGGGATTGTCTGATGCGATGGTTCGTCATCATATCCACGGGCAATCAATGGTCTTGGTGGGCGATAGTGAAGTGGAAGTACAAGCTGCCAATAATGTCGGCATTGCATGTATTTCCGTAACCTATGGCCTCCGCGGGAAAGAATTTTTTCACTCGTTGGGTCAATCGCAGACGGTTGATAGTGTTTCGGAGCTTACAGATAGTCTTCTTACTCTTCAAAAATCCATGGTTTAACTCTTGGTAGGTTTTGGTACAATGGTGTTCATGTATTCCTCTTCGATCCTCAAATGTATCCTTCACAAAAAAGAATTTTTTATCGTTATTGGTATCGTTATCATCGGTATTTTCTTTCGGCTGTGGTTGACTTCTCTTGCCCCACAACCGTTTATTTGGGATCAGGCGGAGTACGAATTATACGCAAAGCGGATGCTCACAAGTCCCTATTTACTTGCGGCATTTGGAAACCGGCCATATCCCTATTCTCTATTTTTGGCGTTTGTCTATCTCGTCACGGGATTTGGCAATCATCAGGCGGTATTTGTGGTTCAGGCGGTTCTCGATAGTCTCGTGGGACTGATGATTTTTGGCATTTTGCGTTTCGGTTTGAAGGTAAAAAGAGCGTCGTGGATAGGACTAGTCCTTTATACCGTTAACCCGTTTACCTCGGCCTACACCGGTGCCATGTTAAGCGAAACTCTTGCAACGTTTTTCCTCACCTCGGCCATAGCAAGCGGCATCATGGTGATTAAACGGACGAACGTAGTCTGGGCCGTGATGTTTGGCATATGCGCTGGGTTAGCAGGAGAAGTGCGCGCAGCGCTTTTACCGTGGATTTTGGTACCGGTAGGACTGATGCTTTTCTATGATAAAGCCCTGCGTAAGCCACTCCTTATTGCTGGTATGGCAGCAGGAGTATTTTTGGCATGTATCTATCCTCTCTACACCAACTGGCAACGGTATGGCGAAATTACGGTTTCAACAGTAGACAATATTTTTGTCATGGAGTTTTTTAACGGAGCAATTATTAAAGAAATGCCCAATAATGCAGGTGGTTTTCCCCGAGCGTTTGGGGACATGATGGCAGACTATTATACCGAAAGTCATCCTTGGCGAACACCAGGGGAGCGCCATGAAGTAGCAAAGAAATATTTACTCCTTGCCTTTGATGCAATCCGAAGCGATCCTGTCGGGTACCTGCAGAACCGATTGTTTAAAATGTGGACCGTGTGGCAAAAGTCGAGCATATTTCCTCTGTACAATCCCTGGGGAGATTCACTTGCGCCCATGACGTTTGCCGGCAACTTGCTGTTCGTTCTGCTTGCACTTTTGGGGATTACCCAAGGCGGAAGACTCGCAAGAAACAGTGTCTCCCGATGGACGTTTAGCGTCGTAGTTGTTACTATTTTTTATGCGACCGGAATGTTTGGTTTATCGCAAGGTGAAGGACGATTGACCATACCATTTTACCCAATTCTTATCATCCTTGCGTCGATTAGCATTGCGGCTATCTCTAAGATACGACACGTATGAAAAAGTTAGTCAAATTGGTACCTGTCGAACTTGTGATCCAGCTCATTCTTTGGAGCATACTGGCAGTTCTTCTTTTTTGGCGATGGCGTGTTGGAATGACGCGGTTTTTTGACGTTGATGAATTTACGCACCTCCACTGGGTAGCCGCGATGGCACGGGGGAGCCGACCCTACATAGACTTTTTTACGTTTTTTACTCCGGGATTTTATTGGTTTTTCATGCCTTTATTTTGGCTCCTTGGGGCTAGTCCCTCGGTGTTTATCGCGTCGCGTGTTGTCGCATTGGGGATATTTTTCGTGATACTCATTCTGACGGGGGTGCTTTTTTGGATTCTGCGATCGAAGCGATTTTCCCTCTTGCCGGTTATTCTGTTGGCATTTCTCCCGATGCCGTACGATAAATTTTTGGAGATTCGGCCCGATAATCTTGCGGTTCTTTTTGGGCTTGCAGGAGTTGTAGCCCAGGTATGGGCGTTGGTACGATCAGATGATCCGAAAGCCCGGCTCGCGTGGTTCATTTCGGGATTTTGCTACGCAAGTTCCATGGTTGTTTTAGTGAAAACATTGCCTTTTGTCGTTGCTGCGCTTGGGGTCACCATCCTTGACAGCAATCTTATCTGCGTCATATGGGATCGTTTGATGAAGGGCAAACCGGTGAAGTTTGTTTTTCTTCAAGAGCACAAATTATTTCTTTTGGGCCTGGCTATACCAAGCGCCGTATTCGGGCTGTGGGCACTAACTCTTGGGAATGTAGGGCAAGTCATATATTCACTCACCCGAATGCCTCTTGAAGCCAATACAGTCGGCCACGTCCTTATCATGGAACCGCATTTGTTTTTCTTCGGCAATCCTGCATTCTACGGCGGGTGGGGGATAACAAGCGCGCTTATAGCTAATCACGCCCTGTGGACGCTGGGTATTTTTGTCGGGGTGCATCGTTTTTTGACGCCGTACATTTCAGGTGAGGGAAAGAAAAAACGGGTGCTTGCCGAAGTACTCGTCGCCACGATTTTTGTACTATCCGTCGTTGGCTACGTGAATTATTTTCCGCTCAAACATAGCCAGTACCTTATCCCGATAGCTATTTTCATTGCGTTTTTTGCCGCAGATGGTCTGGTTTTGGCAATGCGACCTCTTGAGCGGCGATTTGGGAAGATAGCAATTGCGTTACTTTTATTAGTGGGCGCATACGTTATTAACCAGCAGACGGTATTGGTCAATAGCGGAAAACTATTGTTATCCAACACCAAACAGATGGCTGAAGCTCAAGAGCTGAAAGCAATCATCCCGCCAAACGATGAAGTATTTGACATAGAAGGCCGGATGATTTTTTGGAAAGATCCCTATTACATTTGCTGTCTGCCGATTGGGATTTTTGTGAATTATCTCTCCCGTCCGCCCCAGCGGCTTTATCAAGTGCTGGTGGATCGAAAGGTGCCGTACATTTTCCAGGGTTTAACCAACAGGCTAAGCGAGCTTGCGCCGGAGGAGCAATGGGTGCTACGGACGTATTACGAGCCGGTTGTAGGGTGGAGAGACCAGTTGTGGAGAAGAAAGTAATAAGGCAAAAGTTATTTCCTTTAGAATTATTATATGAAAAAATACGTAGGAATTTATATTGCGGCATGTGTTCTTATCATACAGTTTTTCCTTATTTCCGGGGCCGGGATGACATGGGATGAACCTGCGAGTTTTTTCATCGGGCGCGCTAACCTGAAATTTTGGCAAACGGGAGACTGGACCAATGTCATTGATTTAGCCAATCCCAAACGATTTGCCGACAGCCCGATGCGTTTCGTTTCAGGAGAGGAACTCTATCCGCCGTTTCAGTTTCTCGTTTCTTCCGCGACATCGTATGTGCTTGCCGAACGCACCCACCTTATGCAGGTAATCGATGCGCATCATCTGGGAGAGGTATTTTTGGGAGTTATCGGGGTCGCTGCGTTTTACGGATTAGCTATCGAAATAGGCTTATCGTTTCCAATCAGCGTGGGGACGACACTTATCTATGCGTTGTATCCGACGATTTTTGGTCAGATGCGAAATGATGCAAAAGACGTGCCGCTCATGAGCATGCTCGTCGTCACTGTCTACTTGTTTTTGCGATGGCTCAAAGCATGGCAACAAAAACGTTTCTCGCAAGCGTGGGGCTTTGGGTTTTTATGGGCAATTGCCTTTGGTCTTGCCCAAGCGACCAAACCATCTGCAGCGATCATCGTGCCCATCGTTGCCGTCTGGTTTACGATAAGCATGATTGCGTGTCGTTCATTTCGCCAGGCTACGAAAAAGTTGCCGAAATTTTTGGTGATGGTATTTGTGTTTGGAGCCGTCGCCGTGGGTATATTTTTTCTTGCGTGGCCGTGGTTGTGGAATAATCCCGTTGGTAAACTTTCCCTGGTTTGGTCGTTTTTCAAAACAGTGGGGTTTTATATGCCGGTCATATATTTGGGT
>CAZOTW010000034.1:4722-5024 GCA_964582845.1 uncultured Gammaproteobacteria bacterium | reverse complement strand
ACCTTCCCAGGGAGTATCCTTTTGCGCTGTTACTCTTTCAGACGCCGATAGAAATCACCCTCTTTGCGCTCATTGGGTCGGCGGTAGGGGTCTTGGCGTTTATCAAAAAGGGAAATGCGCTTGTCCTTTTTTGCGTTTTATGGTTTTGGCTGGGTATGGTACGATTTTTACTTCCGGGATTTCTTATTTACGCAAAAGTCCGACATTTCTTGGATGTCATGCCTGCATTTTTCTTGCTTACCGGGATCGGTATTGAGTGGGTAACAGCAACAGTAACTCGAGTATTAGCTTCGCCTCTCGTG
>CAZOTW010000034.1:0-4712 GCA_964582845.1 uncultured Gammaproteobacteria bacterium | reverse complement strand
CCATAGACTTCCATGGATGCGCCTCAGGTCACTTACGATCATCATTCTTATCATCATAATCGGGCATGAAGCGTATATTTCGTATGGTTTTTACCCCTATGAACCAAGCTACTTTAATTTCCTGGTGGGTGGATCTGGCAATGTTGCCAAAAAACAACTTTTTGATATTGAATATTGGGGGAGCGGAACGCGTGAGGCGATGGTATATCTCAACAGTCTCCATCAACCCATTTCCGTGTATAGTTGCCTTATGCGACACCTGACGATGTACTATAATGCGCCCACGGTCCAGCTTTTGAAGAGTAATCCGGAGTACGCCGACTATACGATTGTCCCAAATAGCGCATCATGGTTTTTGGATCCCATGCGGGTTTCCAAGGAGCACCAAACACTTGTCTATACCGTCACACGGCAAGGCGCAGATCTATTTTACGTATACAAAAATACTGCTCGTATGGGATGGCGCTGTGGGTATGAAACGTTAACAACCTATGACCACCAAACGCGGTAGAGTGCCGTACCTCTCGCTTATTATCCCTGCCTATAACGAACACACCAGACTCCTGTCGGGGGTTTCTACTGCTATTTCGTATTTAAAAAAACAGCGATATAGCTGGGAGCTTATTCTTGTCGATGACGGTTCAGTGCCTTCTGTCGTCCACGTACTGAGGCGTGGGTACCGAGCGAAAACATTTCCCTATGCCTTAGACAAACTTCCCATCATCATCCATCGTTTACCAAAAAATAGGGGAAAGGGAGCTGCACTCAAAGCCGGAGTCGCCCTCGGCCGCGGACACCTCATTGTTTTTAGCGACGTAGACTTATCTGTGTCGATTACGTACTTGTCGCCGATGCTTCGGGCACTCGCTCGCTACAACATAGTCATTGCTTCGCGAAGGTTGGCGAAATCGGATATTATCATCCATCAGTCATTTGGCAGAGAATTATCCGGTAGAATATTTACCGCCCTTTCGAATATAATCTGTAACACACAGGTAGCGGATGCCACCTGCGGTTTTAAGGGATTTCAAAAGGTAGTAGCCAAGGAGATTTTTGCCCAAAGCCGCATCACCCGATGGGTGTTTGATACCGAAATACTGTTTCTGGCAAGAAAGAGAAGGTGGGAGATCAAAGAGTTTGGGGTTGCCTGGGCTAATACATCCGGTAGCAAGGTGCGCCCGTTTGATAGCGTCATTTCATTTATCGATTTATTTCGCATTCGATGGAATGATATGCGAGGCCGATATGATACCAAAAAAGCATAATTACGAGTTTCGCTCTTTTCCGGGTCTTGCCTCACGGCGCTGTTGGTCGGCACGCCGTGATTCTGTGTGGCGTTCGCTTGGTTCGTTTTTTGTTCGCACCCGTCAAGGTCCGGACCTTCTCTTTCTCCATGATATCTTCTTTGCCAAGGCCGTGACGGGATGCTCAAAAAAACTCACCGCGCTTCGCCGTGTCAATAAACCCTCCCCGCGCCTAACTCTTGCTAGGTTAACTCGAAAGGATAATATCGCGAAATTCGTAATAATATGAAAACTCCAAAGACATGCCTTTTGTGCGGGTCCACACAGTTTACGGCGTTGTATAAAATTCTCTATGGGTATTCTCTCAAGCAGTGCAAAGCATGCGGATTGGTACAACTCGTGCCGCTACCATCATACCGGGTGGTTAACCAAGTCTATCAGAAACATATCGATCAATTTACCTCCTATACCGAGCAATTGCCGATTCATACAGAATATTTACAGTGGAAAGTAGAGGAAATGCGTAAGAAGCATCGTCATAACTCCAACCATATCCGGATTTTGGATGTCGGTTGCGCTTTGGGGGCGCTCCTTCAGGCGGCCAAAGACGCGGGCTTTCAGGCGACCGGAATAGATGTATCCAAAGAAGCAGTCGATTATTGTCGGCGGCACGGATATCACGCCGTACGGGGCACCCTCGGAGGATTGATGTCTCGCGGTCAACTGCCAGTTGGCGGATATGATTTTGTCAGCGGATTTGAAGTGATAGAACATGAGCATAAACCACTCGAATTTGCCCGGTATGCATATCGATTGTTGAAAAAAGGAGGCCTACTGGTGTTATCAACGCCCGATCATGACGGACCATGGTGCAAAGTTATGAAGAATCGGTGGTTTCAATATACCAATCCGGAGCATGTGGTGTTTTTTGGTCCAGACACGATGAGAAAACTCCTTACGAAAGCTGGATTTACCGATATTACCGTCCGACGGGAAAAACACCGCAACATACCCATGTACACGGCCTTTAAACGCCTTGCTGATTTCTCTCCTGGGTGGCTAGCTCCCATTTTTATCCGTTGTATGCGGGTAGCAAAGGTTTTGAAACTGAAAAATCCGGTGAATCCTTGGGACGAAATGATTATTTGGGCTCGGAAGTAGCGATATATGGCCTGTATACTTTGCAAACGTAATCAAATAACGATTCTTTTTTCTCGCCACAGGCGTTGGAAGATGGGGAAGTGTGTTTCCTGTGGGTTAGTTCAGGCGGTTCCCATGCCAACGGACAGAGACATTACATCGCTCTACCACGAGGACATGGAGCATTTTGAACCATACATTGAGCAATTGGCCGTTCATCATGCGTATTTCCGAAAGAAAATAGCAGACATTCAGAGCATGTTTGGTCGAAGACCCCTGAAGGGCGGAACCCTCCTTGATATTGGTTGTGCGATGGGGGTACTTCTGGAAGAGGCAAAGAAGGTGCGTATGAAGGCCGTGGGTGTAGATATTTCGAAGGATGCCGTTACCTATTGCAATCGTCACGGGCTCACTGCGCGTGCGGGGACGGTGTATAGTGCTAAGGGACTCAAATCCGCGTCATTTGATGTTATTACCGCATTTCAGGTTATAGAACACGAACGTGATCCGCTAAAAATGATGAAAAGAATACATAGTTTACTCAAAAAGGATGGTATGGTGATTTTGGCAACACCAAACTATGGAGGATTGTGGAGAAGGCTTATGGGGCGGCGCTGGTTTGGATTTGCTCACCCCGAACACGTCGTGTTATTTGATTTCAAAACCATGCAGACACTTCTTGAAAAAGCAGGGTTTCGCAATATCGAAGTTCGCCGTGACACCTCCCGTCCATTTCCTTTATCTTTTGTATTTACCCGTGGGGCAGATTATGTTCCGTGGGCGGCTTGGCTCCTTCGGCCGATAGGGAAGCTCATAGATGGTTTGAAACTAACCAATCCGATCAACCCTTGGGATGATATGATTGTTTTTGCGAGAAAATGAATCATCGAGAAGCTATCTCATATATCGTCACTCTGGCTTGTCCAGAGTCTCTTCATAAAAACAAAAAACGGATTCTGGACGCGCTTCTTACGAATCGCTTGCCAGAATGACGTCTCTAAATATATTTATGAGATATATTCTAGTATATCTTGACACATGTATTACATTGTAATACAATATGACAAAGATTCTGCGCGAGATGCAAGTAAAAAAGAAAGGAAAGACCTCTATGAGAAAGAAAAACGGAATTCCTAAATTCAAATCATATCGCGAAGAAGCGAAATTTTGGGATACGCATGATATTACCGATTTTGAAAGCGAAACAAAAGATGTAGACATCATTTTTGAACTTGATAAACCGCGGGATGAAACATTAATACTTCGTCTTCAAAAAGAGGTGAAGGATAGACTTGAAAAAACAGCCCGATTGAAGGGGCTAAATGTCTCAAGTTTGGCGCGAATGTGGCTTATGGAAAAGCTTCAATCAAGTAGAATTCAATAAGTCGTTTTGGGTTCTGATTAATGACATATCGCTTTTTATATAAAACCCCTGGTAAGTATTCAGTTCTTCCCAATAGATCCCTGAAGAAGATAATCCTGTAATGTATTGTGTTTTGATGAAACAATTACTATGATGATCGTGAGGTCATAATATATGTTTGGGGATGGCATGTTTGAGGCAGAAAGTTTACCGCCGGTCGTGCTAGAAGCATATCGACGTACGTCGGGCATTGTTGTTATTACAAAGGCTCATGAGAGCGCATGTCCTTTGGGTGACTTAGTCGCTCAATCTGGCATAGAAAGCCGACTTCCTCATTTGAGCTTAAAGATTGATACCTCTGGAGAGGATTTTCGATATATCGTACAGGGTGGGCAATCACAAGGCATTAGGTATAAAGACATGCTCTTAGGAGATGACTATAAACCATTTGATAATACCGTGAGAAACGGGCTATGGACGGCTGGTTTGTATACACAGACACATGATTCTTATGGCAGACCTGTATCGCTTGGTGTTATTCTTCGCGGGCCAACTATTTCTGATCCTCAATTGTCGTGGCAAATATTCAAAGGTTTGTTCCCAAGCTTACGATTTGTGGCTCGTGATCCCAATCCAGATAATGCGGAAGATCGGAAGGAAGTGAAAGCTCTTGTCGCGCAACATATCGTTCCCCACTTGAACTTTAGCCTTTAGTAGAATATTCCTGCCTCCTTGACTCAGACTTAAGAACGGTATACAAAAGCTACGCATGAGAAAACCGTATCTATCCATCATCATCCCTGCCTACAATGCTTGGGAACAGCTAAGCCGCCTGATTGCGTCTCTTGCCAAATCATCGTTTCGCAACTTTGAAGTCATTGTAGGAGATGACGGGTCCAACGAACAATTAACAGTGAACAATTATGCCGAAGGCTCCCTTCGGAAAAAATTAAAAAGATGTTCCC
>CAZOTW010000033.1:3927-13906 GCA_964582845.1 uncultured Gammaproteobacteria bacterium | reverse complement strand
TAATTTTAAGGCTAAGTTGAGAAAACAATTCAAAAAATTCTCCTTATGAGCGGGAAACCGTAATTGGCTCGAACCACTTTAGCCTGGATGAATATATCAAACAATATCTACTTCAACCAGATTTACCATTTTCTTCATTTATCAAAATCGGTCTACGGTACTACATTACTCCTGAGTTAATTGTACAACTGACCGATTTTAAAAACCATCTCAAGAATGTTGATTTCTGTTTGTTTCAGGTGGTTTTTGGTAAATTAAAGGCAAATAGGGAAACCAGATATCCCTAAGATGACAGTCGTTGTAGATAATTTCGTTTAAAAGTTTCAAATTCCTTCACCATTCTTACCAAAGTAATAGCGACATCTTGGTTTACTCCTTCAATTGTATCCGCTGCCAGATCTAGGTTAACAGTTTGTTCAGAATACGAATCTCCAACTTTAGCATAACGTACTGCAAAACTATCGCCATTTTCAGCACAATCTAAAAGCACAACCATTTCTTGAGAGTTTTCGCTAACTCGTTGATAATCCCATAAATAGTCGTTTTGAACATTTGATCTGGAACCAGCAAATCTTTCCTCAAATCTCATCTCGGGATCAGTTAAGAATTTGTCAGCAGCCGTTTTTCCTTCGAAGTGATCATCCAAAATTTGATGTGATACCCAATCGTAGTGAAGAGAACCTTCTTGAGATTTCCTCCAGGCATAATTCATTGTACGAACCAATAGATCGTCAACGTTAGTGAAACCCTCTTTTACTGCTATGTCATGCACAATCATCAAGAAATCTTCATTTGCTCCAATTGCTTGCCAGAATTCATACCCTAATCTATTTGAACCCTGGGAAGCGTGGAGAAGTTGCAGAAGTATATCTTGACGATTAAATTGGTCAAAGTCATCTCGATTATATTTACCATTTACAATGCCATCATAATCTATCGCTGATAAAAATCTATCTCGATATCTTCCATTAGCCATATTTGGGGAACCTGAAATATGAACATCATAATCGATGCTTGTACCTAAAAACTCACTTATTGTACCCTCATTACCGGTTTCTGTTTTTGTGAAAAATGCTTCATCGTCACAAACAACATCTATTGCTGCTTCTTCCCAATAACCAAGCATTTCCTGCACTTTGACCCTTTCTTCGTCAGTTAAATCGTCTAATCCTGCAATTCTCAAGAGTCTGTCATAAAATCCACGTATCCCAGAGCCTGGCATTCCAATTTTGCCCATCATAAAATAGGGGTCCTGGTTTTTGAGCAACTCTGCTTCAAAGTACTTCCTTACCTGTTCTTTTGAATCTAGTTCTTTAAAAGCTTCTGCTTCTCTAACAAATTGATCCAAAGGACTAAATCGACCAGCTAATTCTTGAAAAAATGCCCAGTTTTCTTCAGGAAGCGTTGTTAGGTCATAAACTTGTCGGGCAACTTGATCCCAAGACAATGACTTGCCTCTACTATCGTTTGAAGTCCAAAATTGTAATGATTCAGGAATATCATAGGGAGGTGTTTGTTGTATTTCTTTATAGTGTGACATAGTTATTGGAAATATATCATATATTTTAATGACACGCCATCTATTTACAAGGTTCGATTCCCGTTACCGGTATTATAACTTTCCAGGCTAAGTAAGTTTTTGTAAAAAAATGAGGCTCGAAGTCGAGGAATGATGGATTACTTGAGGAAAATTTAAACCACGCCAAAACAACTCTCGTATGGAGCTTGTAACCGTAATTGGCTCGAACCTATTTAGCCTGGATGAATATATCAAACAATATCTACTTCAGCCAGATTTACCGTTTATTTCTTTTATTAAAATCGGCCTACGGTACTACATTACTCCTGAGTTAATTGTACAACTTAACGAGTTGAAAGAATATCTTAATGTTCCAAGTTATGAGGTTTTTTATAAGTGCTATACTCGATTTAGAAATTGAAAATTGTAGTGATATGAAGAAAAGAAAACGCTTAGCTTTAACACTTCTGATTGTCGTCCTAGCCGTGTCAGGAATAGCTTATTCTCTGTTTAAGAACATCCAGTCTAGGTTTGAAGCTCCAAGAAAGAATACTCCTGACATCCAGTTTACGATAAGCAAAAATAAAACTTTAGATGCTATTGTCGGAGATTTAAAGTATTACGATTTTATTAAAGACGAAGGCTTTTTTATTTTTGCACTCGAACACACACAAGATAACACTAAAGGAGGAGAAAACTTCATTAAGGTAGGAAAGGGCAGCAAAACAATCGAAAGAGAAGCAGTTTATACAATCTCTCAAAGTATGAGTGCTTGGGAGTTAGCTTCGGTTCTTCTCAATAGTGGTACACGTCAGGATTGCGATCACGGGTGTCCTGAAAACAATTTCACTCCGGAACTTCTTCCCGGAGGAGATTTAGCTCCCACCATAAAGGAAAAATATTCCTGGGTTAAAACTTATGAGGATTGTGTTGAGGCGATGGGTAATGATGGTGGTCAGCTCTCAAGCGAACAATATTATGAAAGAACAGGGATAAAAAGATGCGTTTCTCCTGATGGCAGGGAATTCACTGAAGGCAAAGAAGGCTGGTCAGATAAACCGTCTCCATAATTGGGTTTAATTGATACTACAAAGATGTTGAAGTTCGTTAAGGCCTTAAAGGTTTCTTCTGATGGCTTTACCCTTTAAAGTAACTTGACTCCTTCATTTTTGGTAGAATTAGCCTAGAGGAATATGAATAAATATTTTCATTTGGGTGAGGTGGATCCTTGGGAGTTGATGAACGTTTTATTGCACCACTTCTCTCATGCAACAAGCCCATCACCCTTTATTACTAAGTATCAAGCAAAGGATAGTCCACACTATCTTGAGGTAACGTCCAATGAAAGTGGTCGGATTGAAAAGATTCAGCTTTCTGATGGATTCCCGAAAGAGCAACTTGAACAACTTGAGCAGAGAATAAAAGATGCTCTCCTAACCACAGATCAGCAGGTAGGAGCTGATGTTTTATTCTGCCGTGAACGTGTCGCTGGACATTTGCGGTATAAGGACTTATTTCAAGTAACACCTGTTCCTAATGGCGCTCCACTGCCAGAAGTGGGGTTTAGAGATTATCCATTTCTTCTTCAATTCAAATACACAAAATCTAGTGACGGAATGATTGATTATTCACGGAGGAGAGAAAAAGCAATAATTTACACTAGACTTTTAAATTTGCTTCTTAATCAAAGAGTTAGGTTGCTGCGTAATAATGCTCAGGCATATTGGACATTGAATGTTAGTGAGCCACCAGCAAAAATGTCTAGCAGCTACAGGCAAGAAGGTTATACATTTGAAGGCCTTTCTCTTATTCCCAAGGATTTTACAGATACGTCAGACATCGATGAAATTGAAACAGTTCCTTTCCAAAAATATTATACAAGTAAAGGTGTCACTTCAGACCCACTAAAGATCCCAGATAACATTGAACACTCATTAGATCGTATTTTTTCTTTATCTTTGCAAGACTACGACAGGCTTTCCAGGGCGTGTACTTGGTATGAAAAAGGACAACTTATCTGGGAAGAATCAGCTTCTGCATCCTTCGTGGCCATGGTAAGCGCAATAGAGAGCTTGATAGGAGAAAAAACTCCATGTAAAAGATGTGGCCAGGATGTGCCTGAAAGCTTGCTCATCTGTGAGGAGTGTAAACAACCACGATATCAATCAACAAAAAATTTCAAAGAGTTTATTACTAAATACGTTTCGGACTTGGGTTCGATGCCAAAGGAAGCAGCTCTTCTTTATACAATAAGGTCTAGCCTTGCTCACGGAGCCAAATTGCTGCAGCAAGATTTGAGACCATGGAGCTTTATGAATCCCGCACATCAGAACGAAAGCCAAATACAAGGGAATTTATTTCATATTACTGGTATAGCGATTTATAACTGGCTCTGGAGTAGGAAAATTTCATAAGATGGCAAATCAACAGTTAAATTCATTTCAGCATTATGTACCCCGATTTTTACTTGATTACTACACAGAAGAGGGGGTGTTATGGGTTTATGACAGAAAAATTCATCAGTATCGTACTCAATCTTCAAAAACCACTACAGGTGAGAATGCGTTTTACGTATTTGCTAAAAAGAATGGAGAACTTAGTTCGGCTCTAGAGGAAATGTTCAGTCAAATTGAAGGCGTTGCAGCTGGATTAATAAAGAATCTGTCAGCAGAAGAAAACAACTTAGATCTGCAAGGCAAAGCAGACCTTGCTACTTTTTTGTCAGCTTTATACTTGAGAGTACCTAGCTCCCTTAAGAGAACAGAAGAAATGAGTGTTCAAATGGCAAAAGAGTTTATGAGTAGGGCAACTCGATTTGACCCTCACTTTGAGAAAGGAATGAGTGTCGTTGAAAAAAAGTTAGGAGAAAAAATTAGTAAAAAACAAAGAGATGAAATAAAAAAAACTTTCATTGATAAAGATTATGATCTGAGGTTTCCTAAGGGGCATATGCTAAAAACCATGATCCAAATGCTTCAAGAGTTTTATATTATTTTTGCTCAAATGGAATGGACAATACTGAGAGCGCCCAAAAATAAAGCTTTTATAACATCTGATAACCCAGCTTTTACGTTCAACATTAAACCAGATGGATTTTGGGGTAGTGGAATTGGTATTTTGGCTCCTAACTGTGAAACAATAGCAGTTCTCACGCCGAAAACAGCAGTATTTCTGTCTCAAAATCATAGCCCTGATGGTATTGAATATGTTACGGCGAGCCCTCAATTAGTTGATACAATTAATTTCCGAACTGCTGTATGCTCATCACGATTTGTAGTTTCTCACAGCGAGCAATTATTAAAAAAATGGGTAGAAAGAACGCATTTAGACAAAAGAGGCCCTTATGTCTCTGTTAAAGTTGGTTAAACTTTGTCAGATACCTAATTCATTCACTAGTTCCTCTGGGTTAACAATTTTTAACTTGCCATTATTGCAAAAGGCCTTCATATTCTTATAGTTTGCCCTGTACCTTCTGAGAATACTTTTTTCGTCCAATGTTAAAAAATAATCGGAGTGACTCGAAAGCGCTTGAAAAATATGCCGTGCATCATCTGGTTCGAATGCTTGCCTTAGAAGTGATAGAGATGTGTTCTCAACTTCACCGCCACCCCAAGGAACACTTCCAAGAGGAGCATCACCAAATCCTGTAGCAAAATAGGTTTCTTTGTTTAAAAACTTTTCACCGCCGAATATTTTATAAATAAACAAAGCTGCACCCTTTATTTTAGGTAGAGTGGCTTTTTCCATTTCGAGCTGTGTAATTTGAGAAGTAACAAACTCGTGGTCACTTAAAGCAAGTTTTTGCATTGCCTCTCCGTCTTTGTCTGTAAATTCATTTCCGATGATTGAAGAAAGAATATTATTATCGACGTAAATCTTCATTTAGATATTATAATTGATAAAATACGTTCTTGATATTTCCACTAGACGCAGTAATGGGTTCGACTCCGGTCACCAGTATCTTCAATCTCCAGGCTAACCCTTAAAAACGAAAAAACCTGGCTCGTACCAGGTTTTCAAGGCTAAATTTGAAGATTTTTCAATTTATTACCGTATGGAGCGGGATACGAGAATCGAACACTAAAAAACTCTGAACGAGTTTTTAGTGTAAACCCCCTTCTTGAGCGGGCGGCCGGATTTGAACCGGTGACCTTCTCCTTGGGAAGGAGACATTCTACCGCTGAACTACGCCCGCAGCATCACATGAAGTGAAAGCTTCCACCTCATGCGACTACTATACGTTATTCATGTAAACCTCTCAACCCTTTTCGCGTTGAAAGTACGATTTCTTGTAATCTGTTGCAACAAATGTTTACTCACTATGGCAATGTAAGCACGTTTCCTGCAAAAATCAGATCTGGATTTGCCAGATTGTTGGCCTGTGCTATTGCTGTCCACTTATACCCCGTGCCGTACGTTTGGAGAGCAATATTCCATAAGCTATCTCCCTGAACGACCGTGTACGGCTTTTTTGCAGCGGTTGTTTCTGCCCCAGCTGCTGATATTTGACCTGCTGGCACGATTGGTGTCGCTTTTGGTATGGTTAGTTTCTGCGCTACGTCTATCATGTCCGGATTACCCAGATTATTTGCTTTTTGGATATCTACCCAGTTGTATCCGCTTTTGTAGTAGACTTCAGCTATAGACCAAAGTGTATCACCATTCTTCACCACGTATTGGGCCGGAAGGGTGAGAGACTCTTGGCCATTTTGAGTTTTTTCCTGATTCGTCTGGTTCTCGGTTGATGTCGCGCTTTGCGACCGCGCTTTAAAATAATTATAGGCGATCATGCCAACTACCAGTACTACTGCCAATCCTAATGCTAGTGAAACATAAGAATCCGGGGAGTCAAAACTATTCTTGAGTGTTTTCCACATGCTAAAAATTCCTCCGTTCTAGGCAGAAGTATAAGGCAGTGGGCGGAGCTGACGGGAATTGAACCCGTGACCTTCCCGTACCACAAGAGAGTTATCTGCGGACTCGACCGGATTTGAACCGGCGATCTCGTCCTTGACAGGGACGCGTGTTAAACCAGGCTACACCACGAGTCCTCTCTGTTGGTGCGGGGTGCTCATGATCCTGATGAGCTTCATCCCCGTAACATTACTCATTTATGAGTATATTTTGGTGTTCATTTGAACCTTGAGCATAATATCATGACGTTTGAACGTAGGTCAATCCTTCGACTGGCGGATCGCTCAGGACACGTCCTCTTTTTTGCGTAGAGACAGGCACTTTGTTATGATAGGCAGGGAGATATGACAAATATTGAAATTGCCGAGCTGCTGAGAAAAGTGGCCGCTGCGTACCAAATTCTTGATGAAAATCGTTTCAAGATCATTGCCTATGACCGTGCTGCAGACAGCATCGAACATCTGACCCGTGAAGTGAAAGATCTCTGGGATGACGGGAAGCTTGGTGATATTCATGGCGTCGGACCGGCAATAACTGCGTATTTAGATGAGTTATTTCGGACGGGGAAAGTGCGGCATTTTGAGGAAGTGACAAAAAAGCTTCCCTCTTCCATATATCCGCTCCTTCTCGTTCCCGGATTGGGTCCGAAAAAGGCATATACACTGGTGACGAAGTTGAAGCTTCATGATGCGAAAACCGTGATTTCCGACCTGGAAAAGGCCGTAAAATCCCATAAAATCGCCCCACTTGTCGGATTTGGAGATAAATCCGAGGCGGATATCCTCGTTAACATAGAAACCTACAAGAAGGGGCAGATAAAGGAAAACCGCATGGTGTTGCCTGAGGCAGACGCTATCGCACAGGATATTATGAAGTTTCTGAAGAAGCTGACAAGTGTCCAGCGCGTGGATACGCTCGGAAGCTTACGCAGGAAAGTTTCGACGATTGGAGATATCGACATCTCGGTAGCGACGATGATGCCGGATACCGTGATTGACCATTTTCTCACCTATCCTCATCAGAAAGTTATCGAGCGAGGTCCCACGGGAGCTTCACTTCTTCTCCATAACGGTCGGCAGGTGGATTTGCGGGTTCAAACGCCACATGCATATGGAGCGATGCTCCAATATTTTACCGGATCGAAAAATCACAACATAACGCTTCGGGCATATGCCCTGAGCCACGGATTATCGCTGAGTGAATATGGGATAAAAAATGTAAAAACGAAAAAGCTCACTGAGCATGCGACGGAAGAAGATTTCTATCACGCGCTCAAACTTGATTGGATACCTCCTGAAATGCGGGAAGACAAAGGAGAGCTTGAATCTGCAATTGCACATCGTTTGCCTCACTTATTGGAATTGAGTGACATAAAGGGGGATCTTCATATTCATACGAGTTATAACCTGGAACCGTCGCATGATTTAGGGGTAAACGATTTAGGTGAGTGTTTGGATGAAGCCGCTCGGTTGGGTTATGAATATATTGGCCTAAGCGATCACAATCCGAGTATAGGAAATCACACGACTAGTCAGATTGTCAATATTATGAAGGAACGTAAAGAGAAATATGAACAACAATATTCCTCATGGTCTAAAAAAGCAAAAAAAAGAGTACAAATGTTCCTCATGTGTGAAGTTGATATACTCCCAAGTGGCGAATTGGCGCTCCCAATTGAAGCATTTGAGTACATTGATGCTGCAATAGTGTCTATTCATTCGAGTTTCGCGGTTGATCGGTCACAAATGACCAAACGTGTCGTGCGAGCGCTCACTACTTACCCAAAAGTACGGATTTTTGGTCATCCAACGGCTCGTTTGCTTGGGAAACGCGAAGGGGTTGAGTTTGAATGGAAAGAAATTTTCGCCGTATGTAAAGATCGGGATATCGCCCTTGAAATTAATGCGTATCCCACGCGGCTGGATCTTCCGGATTCCGTCGTATTTGATGCCAAAAAAGAGGATTTGAGATTTTGTATCAATACAGACTCTCATGCCAAAGATCAAATGAATCTTATGCAGTATGGGGTAGCGGTGGCGCGGCGCGGGTGGGCCACAAAGCGTGACATTGTGAACACTTTTGAGTATAATGAATTTAGACATTGGCTTACGAAGGAGGCTGTATGATACCCATATGGATAGTTGTTGGCGTTATTGTTGTTCTGGGAGTTTATGTGTGGTCTCTCTATAATGGATTGGTCACTGAGTCAACACAAATCGATGAGGCATGGGGACAGATTGACGTGCAATTGAAACGACGCACCGACTTAATCCAGTATCTCGTAGAAACCGTCAAGGGATATGCCAAGCACGAAAAAACGGTTTTTGCGGAAGTAACCAAAGCGCGAAGCGCCCTATTGGGAGCTAAATCGCCCGCTGATTCAGCAAAAGCCAATGACATGCTTACGGGCGCGTTAAAAAGCCTTTTTGCTGTTGCCGAAGCATATCCGCAGTTGAAAGCAAACGACGGGTTTATTCAGTTACAAAAAGAGCTTTCGGATACGGAAGACAAAGTGGCGTATGCGCGGCAATTTTATAATACGCAGCTTATGGAGTACAACGTGAAAGTGAAAGTATTTCCAAACAATATGCTCGCCGGCATGTTTGGGTTTAAAGAAAAAGAGTTTTTCAAAGTTGAAGAGGGAGAGCGAAAGGCCGCAAAAGTCAGTTTTGACTAAAGCTCAAAACTCAAATATCAAATCAAATTCAAAGCTCAAAGCTCAAATTCTGCATTTGGGTTTTGAGCTTGATTTGTCATTGGCCTGCCGGCGAGGCAGGGGTTTTGTCATTTGAATAAGACAGTATGAACATTCATTCCCAAATTCGCGCAAACGTAACAAAAACGTACCTGTTTATGGCAGGGTTTGTCACGTTTGTCATCCTTGCTGCTTATGTGATGGGAGAAGGGCTCGGGTATGGTACGTCTTGGATGTGGATTGCGGTTCTTTTTTCCGTCATTTCGAGTTTTGCCAGTTACTACTGGGGCGATAAAATCGTTTTAGCTATGTCCGGGGCCCGTCCGGCGGACCGAAGGCGCGATTTTGATTTTTATACCGTGACGGAAAATTTGTGTATCGCCGCCGGTCTTCCGAAGCCCAAGCTCTACGTTATTGATGATACGGCGATGAACGCATTTGCCACCGGTCGTGATCCAGACCACGCCGTCGTTTGCGCGGAATATTAGACAGGTTGGAGCGGCGGGAATTGGAAGGGGTTATCGCTCACGAGCTTTCCCACGTACAAAATTTCGATACGAGACTCATGGCAGTCGTTGCGGTACTCGTGGGCACTGTCGCATTTCTTGCGGATATGTTCATGCGTAGTCTCTGGTGGGGAGGCTCTCGCAGAAGGAGTAGCGATGACGATCGGGGTATGGGATCTATCCTTTTGGTCGTCGGTATAGTACTTGCTTTAGTTTCTCCTTTGATAGCGACGCTTATACAGCTTGCGATTTCCCGGAAACGCGAATTTTTAGCAGACGCCTCGGGTGCGTACCTTACGCGGTATCCGGAGGGCTTGGCTGCGGCACTGGAGAAACTCGCCGGCG
>CAZOTW010000033.1:0-3917 GCA_964582845.1 uncultured Gammaproteobacteria bacterium | reverse complement strand
AACGATAAAGAAGTTCTGGAAGCGGCAACCAACGCAACAGCGCACCTCTATATCACCAATCCGTTTAAAGGGAAAAGCTTTGGCGCGTGGTTTTCCGGTCTTTTTGACACCCATCCTCAAATAGAAGAGCGTATTAAAATACTCCGTTCCATGTAGTATGAATGTAACTATCCGCAAAGCGGTACGAGAAGATTTACCAGCGTTACTGACTATCAATTATTCCTCATTTGAGGCAAACGCATCGTATGATCCCTATATAAACATGGATTGGGTGCATACGGAGGATGCAAAGAAGCACGTTCTCGACGTGATTACGAAAGAAGGGCATTATGCGTTGATAGCTGAGGCGGACACAAAACCGGTGGGATTTCTATTCTTAAGCCCCAAGCAATATTCGTACCGCAAGGTAAAAATGATCGAACTTGATATGTTGGCCGTACTCCCAGAGTATCGATCAGGCGGTGTCGGCAAAAAGCTTCTTGATGAGGCGAAACGATGGGCAAGGAAGCATGGCTATCAAACACTATACGTTTCCTCATACCTCAAGAATGAACGCGCAGTCAATTTTTATAAACGTGAAGGATTTATGCCCATAGATATCTCACTTGAATTTTCCTTTTGAGATGCGTTGTGTTTGTTTTTTCCAGTGTGCAATAATGATTGTATGACCTTCAAAGAACAGATGACGGTCGCGGTCGGCAAATTCGTTTCATGGACCAGTAAGACATTTCGTTTAGGCGCAGGTGCGACCTGGCCTGGCGAAATAGCGCTTTTTTTCTCGCCGAATATTCTCCGGTCGTTGGGTTCCCAGCTTTCCGGCGGCATTATTCTCGTAGCCGGTACCAACGGGAAAACGACGACGTCCCTTATGATAAAAACCATTCTGGAGCACGAAGGGATGATGGTAGTCCACAATAAAAGCGGTGCAAATCTCCTCAATGGTATTGTTTCGGCATGCATCGATATGGCGACTGGCAAAGGACACATAAAGGCAGATTGGGGTGTATTTGAAGTAGACGAGAACTCTCTCCCCATAGTTTTACACGAAGTTTCTCCCAAAGCGATTGTTTTACTAAATCTCTTTCGTGATCAATTGGATCGATACGGGGAGGTGGATGTGATAGCGGAAAAGTGGGAAAAAGCGTTGAAATATGTGAATAGCGATACCACGCTTATTCTCAATGCCGATGATCCGTTGGTTTCGTTTTTGGGGAAAAAGGCAACGCTCAAAGCCAAATATTTTGGCCTTACTGATACGTCCCTTCAGGCAAAAACCATGGAGCACGCCACCGATTCCACGTTTTGCCTTTTTTGCGGAGCGAGACTTTCGTACCGAACCGTATTTTTCTCTCACATCGGTGACTGGTATTGCCGCGCGTGTGGCGAAAAGCGCCCGCGGCTGGATCTTCCGTCGTGGAAATCTCCGCTTCCCGGTTTGTATAACCTGTATAACACGCTAGCGAGCGTATTGACGGCACGGACATTCGGCGTTCCCGACGACCATATTACCCAAGCGCTTAAAGGGTTTGCTCCTGCCTTTGGAAGGCAAGAAGAATTTGTGATTGATGGCAAAACGGTAAAGCTGTTTTTGTCTAAAAATCCCGCGGGATTTAATGCGTCGCTTCGTACAGTATTGGAGTGTAAATCGCGAGCGATTCTTCTGGCTCTTAACGATCGGATTCCGGACGGGCGCGATGTATCATGGATTTGGGACGTGGACTTTGAGAAAATTCCTGATGCAGTTACCGTGATTGTGACTGGAGACAGGGTATACGATATGGCGGTGAGGATAAAATATACACGTACTTCGTTAATCGTTAATCGCGATTCGCAGAAGAGTGGTCTATTCGTAGAACCGGATATTAAGAAAGCCATACAAAAAGGGCTTGATCAAGTCAAAAACGAAGAGACGCTTTACATACTGCCAACGTATTCAGCGATGCTGGAAATAAGAAAAGTATTAACCGGAAAAAGAATATTATGACGATGAACGATGAACTATGAACTATCGACTCAACATCGCCTGGCTTTATCCGGACCTTATGAGTACCTACGGGGACCGTGGCAACGTGATGGTGCTTGCCCGCCGCTCGGCCTGGCGCGGGGTGGATGCGAACATCGTTCCCATTACTTTAGAAACGCCGCCAAAGAAACTCCGTTCCTGTGATCTCATTTTCATGGGGGGTGCGCAGGACCGGCAACAAAAGCTTGCAAGCGAAGATTTTTTGGGGAATAAAGCTCCCCTCGTTAAAGAAATGGTTGAAAAAAATGTTCCTGCTCTTTTCGTGTGCGCCGCCTATCAGTTTGCCGGTCACTATTATCGTCCGTATCACGGAGAAGATATTCCAGGAGCTGGGATATTTGATCTAGTGACTATTCATCCGGGTGATCAGGCTAAGCGTTTGATCGGCAATGTGGTAGCAAAAATTATCAACATTCCTGAGTTAACTGGCATAAAAATTGTGGGTTTTGAAAACCATGGCGGTCGGACGACGTTAGGGCCTAAAATGCTGCCGCTTGCCAGGGTGATAAAGGGGTATGGTAACAATAGTGAGGATAGGCTTGAGGGAGCAGTATATAAAAACTCAATTGGGAGCTACTTCCATGGTCCACTTTTGCCTAAAAATCCGCAAATAGCCGATTTCTTGATCAAAAAGGCGCTTGAGGTAACATATCAAAAGACTGTAGAGCTTCCGGCGCTTGATGATAGTGTAGAGATAGAGGCACAGAAATTCATTATCCACAAGGTCGGTGCGTAGATGGTTGGCGTTCTATCTTGTGCCTACGAAGTCGATTTTTTTGTAAATTTTCCGGATTTCATCCCAGAATTTTTGTGAGAGATTTTGCGAAAATTTTCCGTAGACGCCTCTATTCATGTTGCCGCAAAGCCTGCGTTCATAGTCACGGATAATATCAACGACTTCAGAGCCAACTTCGTTAAACCTCACTCTATTGGCTTCGGGGTTTATGACATACGCATCGTGAATTTGTTTAAAGTTGTCGAAAAGTTCTTTATGTTCACTCATCATGTCACTCACTGTCTTTTGATATTTTTGCATAGATAGTAGCGTATAGGAAGCTCTTCAAATTTTCAACTGGCGTTTGGCTTACGATAGGCAAGATTCGTTAACACGCAGTATAATGCGTTTCATGCCGAAGACCGAGATAAAATTACTGAAAAAAGAACTTGATTTCCTCTATCGGGTAGCCCAGACCGTGCATAGTTTGGAACTTGCAGAACTGCTTTGCGAAATCGTCCGTATAGCCTCTGAGGTCACTGCTGCCGATTCGTGTCTCGTGTATGTGCTCGATCCGAAAAAGGGTGAACTTGTCCTTCGTGCGTCAAAAAATCCCCACCCTGATCTCATCCAGAAAATTACGATGAAAGTAGGCGAGGGGATCACGGGTTGGGTAGCTAAAGAGCAAAAAGCGGTAGCGATACCCTCCGGCGCCAACAAAGATTCACGGTTTAAGCTTTTTCGTAGTTTACCCGAAGACAGGTTTGAAGCGTTTCTGTCCGTACCGATTGTCAATAAGCATGGCGTTGTCGGAGTCATTAATGCCCAGCATCAGAAAAAACATGTGCATACACAGATGGAGATAAACCTTCTGACGGCAATAGGGAAATTAGTGGGTGGGGCTGTGGAAAATGCACTTCTTATTGAAGAGACGCTGGAGCTTAAGGATGCGCTTGAACTGCGAAAACTTATTGAGAAAGCAAAGGGTATCGTGATGAAGCGCAGGAATATTGCTGAGGAAGAAGCGTATACGTTATTGCAAAAGGAGAGCATGAATAGCAGAAAAACGTTTAAAGAAGTCGCAGAAGCTGTCATCCTTGCTCAAAAGCTTGGCGTTTAGCCATTGTCAATACCAAGTAGAAATGTCCGCTTTTTCGCAAAGTAGAAATGTCCTCTTTT
>CAZOTW010000032.1:0-14066 GCA_964582845.1 uncultured Gammaproteobacteria bacterium | reverse complement strand
TGATAGAAATTTTACTGCATGATAAACACCGGTGAACGATCATCAGCTCACCGCTTGTCCTTCCCGTAAACGGATTTTCAGTAAAATGTTTAAACTGCAGACCGATCGGCTCCATCCGGCCGCCGCACGTTGAGGCTCTGTCTCCCGGAGTATTGCCGTCCAGATGTTTCGACCACAAGCACAATGGACAGTGGTTACGGTGTTTCGTTCCTACGGAAGTGTTGGAGATGATGGCATGACAAGTCAGACACCGGAATGATGTCTGACGAGGACAAAAACCTTATTATCTGAATAATTCTTAAACATCCAGGCGTATTATATCAAAAAAACCTTTTTTGAGGCAAAAAAAGTTTACTCACCTCCGAGGTGCGTAAAACGATCAACTAGCTGATATACTCGAAGGTATGCAAGACGTAAAAATTATTATCAGCGTTGTTGCCATACTTCTCACGTTTGTCGGCTATATTCCGTACCTCCGCGACACCATCCAGGGAAAGACTACTCCGCATGTTTTTACATGGTTTATATGGGGACTTGTTACTGCAATAGCCTATGCGCTTCAGGTAAGCGGGGGCGCAGGGGTCGGTTCGTGGGTAACATTGGCGGTTGCGATACTTGCGTTTATCGTATTTCTGCTGGGGATGCGAAGCGGAAAAAAGGATATTACCCGGCTCGATACGGTATTTTTCATCCTCTCTTTTGTGGCATTATTCCTGTGGTTAATCGCAAAGCAGCCGATATTATCCGTCATTCTTGTTTCATCAATTGACATGCTCGGTTTTGTTCCCACGATACGGAAATCATGGAATAAACCGTTTTCAGAAACGCTTTTTATGTATGAGTTAAGTGCCTTCCGGAACGGATTAAGTTTTCTGGCTTTACAGCAGTACAGCATTGTTACGTGGTTATATCCCGTGACGTGGACCCTCGCAAACGCATTATTCAGCGTAATGCTGATCGTCCGGCGGAAGCAAGTCGGAAAGTAGCCTCTCCACATTCCAAACCACGTAAAAAGAGAATTGAGCGGAAAAGTGACATTGCATTCCCACCTCGGAGGTGGGAGTATGCTAAGTCCTACCAGAAGCACCGTTCATATGGTTTCCTAGTTTTTTTGTGAGTGTTCAGTTGTATAATAAGATCTACCACAAATGTTCTATTCAGCGCAAAAAGATATCACTCGTCATTTCCCAAACGGTTGGTATATTTTAAGGGGTTTTTCAATTTCATCATTGTTTTACTTTGAAGTGATAAATATCTTCGTATTGATTGGCAAAAAAATCCCACTCCCCTTAAGTTTGGGTGGACTATATAAATTTCTGATCAGCTACATGAGCGATTTTGGCTTCTTAGCTTTGTTACTTAGTTCTATTTGGCTCTTGTCAAATATAGTTGCTACTGGGCTTGTAACTTTCTTTGAAGAAAGAAAGAAGGAATGGAGAAAGAGAGCGACAGTTGTATTGATTAATACTTTGGCTTCCATACCCCTTTCCTTCTTGGCTTTCGTACTGTTCATTGGTGTCTATTTTTCCGTATCGATCTTGCTGTTGGCGCTACAGCCTCTGTTATTCCATGCTATTTCATTCTAGTGCTGCTTGAACTGCCATTCTAAGTAAATTATTCACAAAGTTGCTCAAAGACCAATCCTTATTTAATTAAATACTAATCCTATAGTATATTGACAACTGGAGGAAGGTGTGGTATAATACGATATACAGATTTGAACTAGTAAATCTGTCTATACTTCGATAGCTAAACGCTTGACTCAGTATACATCCATCTTAAGAAAGCTGGATATACATTCGATTTGTTGTTTGAATAATAAGATACCTCAATTATTACTTCGTATCTTTCCCTTATTCCCACACATCTTCTTATGTAGGCAGGTTTTTTGGTTCAAAGCCACAATATGTATAGACAAAATCACGCCAGAAACACGAATCACCGGCCATTCCGCTCCATGGGACGGAGAAATAGCGCCCACTTTGAGCCCCGTGCGCGGGATGCCCGTGTGGACCCTGTACGGTATGTGAATAAGGCGGCTAGTGTAGAAGCCATACCTACGTACTCCGCCACCCACCAATTTGCCGATTTTGACGTTGCTCCCGAGCTTAAAGCAAACATTGCCGCCCGCGGGTATAGCGCGCCCACACCGATTCAGGATCAGGTGATTCCATTGGTACTTGCTGGCCGCGACGTGGTGGGAGTCGCTAACACCGGCACGGGCAAAACCGCGGCATTCCTGATTCCCTTAATCGATAAAGTCATGCGAGATCGCATGCAAAAAATCCTTGTGATTGCTCCGACCCGCGAACTTGCCGTACAAATTGATGACGAGCTCCGGTTATTTTCCCGTGGACTTCGCATCCAATCGGCACTGGTTATCGGCGGCGCGAGCATGGGCAACCAAATTTGGAAGCTCAAGCAACATCCTAACTTTCTTATCAGTACACCGGGCAGACTCAAAGATTTTGTAAAACAGGGGCTTGTTCGCCTCGGCGATTACAAAACCATTGTCCTAGATGAAGTGGACCGGATGGTAGACATAGGATTTATTACGGATATCCGTATGATTATTTCGTTGTTACCAAAGCAGCGCCAGTCGTTGTTTTTCTCGGCCACGGTGCCGAGCGAAGTGCAGGGCATTATCGCAGCTTTCTTAACTAATCCCGTGACGGTATCGGTGAAAGTGAGAGAAACGCTCGCAAGTGTGGACCAGGACGTGATCCGCGTAAGAAGCAAAGAAGAAAAATTACAGATGCTGCATGCACTCCTGAAAAAGCAGGAATTTTCTAAAGTACTTATTTTCGGTCGCACCAAATGGAACGTGGAAAAACTCGCGCGGTCGCTTGCCGAAAGCGGATTTTCCGTCGGGTCCATTCACGGAAATAAATCACAGGGGCAACGCATGCGGGTCCTTGCGGAGTTTAAACAAAATCGACTTAAAATATTAGTGGCCACCGACGTGGCGTCACGGGGATTGGATATCGATAACGTATCGCACGTCATAAACTTCGACGAACCCCAGTCGTATGACGATTATGTGCACCGGATCGGTAGGACCGGACGCGCGAACAAAGCAGGAATTGCGCTTACGTTTGTAGGATAATACCCCCTTTTTCCGGCGCGTAGGCGAAAAAGTGATGCTTGACAGATGAAAAAATAATCCTTAAGTTAATATAGTGAAGTATCTGCGAGTTTTACCAATCATTTTTTTCCTCTCTCTTGGTTTTTTCTTTGCATTCCCCAGGTCAATATTTGCCGCGACGTTTCCGGTTGGAGATGGCGATGTAGCCGGTCTGAAAGCTGCTATTAATACTGCTAACGGAAATGGAGAAGTAAATACTATCAATTTAGCTCCGAATAGTGTTTACTCTTTGACCGCCATGGACAATGATATTCTCGGTGGTAACGGTTTACCCATTATCACAAATGATTTAACAATAAACGGCAATAATGCCATTATAGAACGCACTTCTGGATCTCCACAATTTCGTATATTGTTGGTTCATAGGCCTGGAAAGCTAAACCTGAGAAATACTGTTGTCCGGGGCGGAGAAGTGTTAAATTCTAACGGTGGTGGAATATTGAATTGGGGCCAATTGACCCTTTATGAGAGTACGGTTTCTGGAAATGCGATCGTTAGGACTGAAGGATATACATATGGAGGAGGAATTGATAATCGAGTCACTGCAGAGATCATCAATAGTACTATTTCAGATAATACTTCCTTTTATGGCGGAGGAATTGATAATAATGAAAATGCCACAATTTCAATAACGAATAGTACGATCAGCGACAATTCAGCAGTAAGGAGTGGTGGAGGAATTTATAATATTAATGGTGGCACTGTCACGATAAGCCAATCGCAGATTATAAACAATAGAACTACTGAACCAAATTGGAATTATGGTGGTGCCGGTGGAGGAGTCGCGAACATCACAGTCATTGCTCCTATCAGTACTCTTTCAATTTCGGGTAGTACAGTCAGCAATAACACGTCAACATTAAACGGTGGGGGAGTCTATTCAGAAGGCAGATCGAACGTAACGATAGAAAACACGACGTTTTCTGGTAATGCTGCAATTTCGCAAAATACAGATTTAGGTCGTGGTGGTGGTATGTTTGTTGCTGCATCAGCTGGCTATGGATCGTTATCTGTTACTCATTCTAGCTTTTTGGGAAATACTGCATCAGCATATGGGGGAGGAATATATACGCAACAGAATGGCACTGTTTTTATAACAGAGAACAAATTTTTAAATAATTTTGCAACTAAGGGCGCCGCCTATAGCAGTGATTACAATTACGGAACAGTACCGGGAGAAATAAATATCACCAATAATTGTATAGAAGGAAATATACACGGATATTATAACTATGCGGTACAAAACGAGTCATCGGATTTCCTAATAAACGCCATAAATAACTGGTGGGGGTCAGTAACAGGACCGGGTGGAATGGGAAGTGGATCTGGAGATACTGTGGGTCCATATTTTACCTATATGCCATTCTTATCCACCCCACCAAGTTGGTGTGATACGAGTCCTACCCCGACTCCAACGCCATCGCCCACGCCCACTCCTCTTCCGGTCACGGTGACGTTTAATTCAGTAGCGGATTCGTTTGTCCGCGGCGGAGCTGAAAACAGAAATGAAGGCGGCGAACAATATATGCGCATACAGTCAAGTGGCAGCAATCGTTCGCTCGTGCGATTCGACCAGTCAGCGCTCCAATCGAGCGTGAGCGGCACCGTGCTTTCCGCAAAACTACGTGTAACGATCACCGATAACGGGAATAATTGGGGGACTACTGGAAGAACAGTAGATATTCACCGGTTGATAGTAGATTGGATGGAAGGAAACGGGACAGACGCTGATCGCGGAACAGGCAATGGCGCAACGTGGAGTTGTGCAACGGATAGCGCGATACAAAATCAACTAAAAGATTGTAGCGGGAGTACGGAATGGGAAATGGGCCAGCCGAATAACCCTCCCGTGCATCCATGGACAGAGACGCCTTCGGATACTCAAACGATTACCAACAACCAAACGGGCGTGGTAGAGTATGACGTCACCTCTGATGTTTCCTCGTTCCTGAATAGTACCAACAGCAACTACGGGTGGATTGTGAAAAAAACAGAAGAAGGTCAACCCGGTCAAGTAAGCTTCGGAACGAAAGAAAGCACCAATATTCCCCAGTTGGTGGTCACGTACCAGCCATAATAGTACCCCAGTCGTATGATGATTACGTCGTACCGCATAGGCTGCACAGGTTAATATTATCCTATAATTTTTGACAACATTGCTTCGTGTGCGTACAATACGTTCTCAAATGACCTATCAGGAGCACATAGACGCACCACGCGGTATTTCTAGAAGGCTAGGCAGGCGGATAGCTGACGACGTGATTGAGCCAATGCTGCAAGAGTTCGAGTGCCACTTGTTGCGGAAAGCTCTGGTCTACATTGGTCAATGCCCACCGGATTTTCACTCCTATCCTCATGCCGTCGCGTACCTTCAAACCCTCCCTGTCTCAACTCTGCGTTCACTCCATGAAGAAGTTTTGGATTACGAACTAGGGAAGGGCGGAAGGAGATTCGGTTCGCTGGGGATACGTGTAGAAGAATATACGAAAGAAGAAAAGGTAGGCGATGTTTTACATCCATCGTATTTTGTCGATATGAAAAAATATGATCCTTTTTGGCGTATGCACTTTATACCATACGGGTATAGTGATAGGTATCATCAGTTTATGGAAAAGACACTTTTTTTGGGGTGCGTTGATTTCTTTTATTTCCTCCGTGGGGAACGGGAGAATTTTCAGAAAGACCGTGTGCCGAAGATTATCGCGGGAGCAACAAATCCGACTATGGCGCACTTTGCCCAGAGAAGACTTGGGTTTCATTACCTCGGTGGATGGATTGGCGATCGCAAGACTACTATGCGAACGCTCTGTGAGGACTTGCGATTGGCGCCGTATGGTGGGATGCGAAACCCACGTCGGATTGATCCGAAAGACCTAGAAAAAACAGTTGATAGACTTGCATTTGAGAAAGAAGCCCTGCCAAACGGAAAAGAGGTCATTATAAATATTTTTGTAAAAACAAAGGACTTATTCGATATCAAGCTAGAAGATATGCTCTTGGGCCATATTATTTTTTTAGGTAATCGACTTGCGAGACGAGAAGTTGATTGCCAACGACCGGAGAGCTTTTTGAGATATGATTTGTCCGCGCTTGAGCGGCGGATACGCATTGAAGCTATTTTGGAAAGTAATAAAGTATAGCCTGGTTGTTGACAAGTGAATACGGCTTGATATATAACTCTCCTCAACGAATGACTTGCTACCCAAGGAGGTACGTATGGTTTCAGGAAGACCGGAAATACAAGACGAACCTGTTCAACTTGAACGAACGATTGGATATATAGATCGCGTGGGGACTGTTCACACCTATTTAGAACACCTAGCTTCGCAAGGGAAAATCGTTATCGTTGGAGAAGCAGTTGATGCGAACCCTGGTCTTGGTACAGATACGAGGAATAATCAAACTATACATGGTTTACAAGTAACACACGTCTTTGTTGTCCTCATACCAGATACCTATACGCCAACGGCAGCACGTCTTAATGCAGATGCAAAAACATTGGTGCCTCTTGGCATAATTCTGAATAGGGAGTTAACGATAGCCAGGACTACGGATGCATATTACTCTTCCCCAGGAAGCCGCCCTGGTACTCCTGACGAAGCACAAAAATTATGGTTTCCCGTGATTGGAGTGGTCAATTTCGAAGGAAGAGAGACGCTCACAACAACTTCAACCGCGAAAGAGTATATGCGAGGAGTACTCGCAGAAGCAGGATGGCAGCCCACGGTGACACAAGAGGAAAGAATGCTTGTAACGGGATTAGTCATTCATCTGTATCCAAATTGCGCGTTAGCACAATTAGTAAAAGACGGTATTGGCGATGATCCGAATTTACTTGGGCGGGTTGCATTTGATGGTCTAAGCACGGGTATTAAGCCAGAGCAGGCAGAGCTCATAGCTCAAGGACCAGCAGGACAAGAAAAGCTACTTGCACCCATACGAGATTATCTTTCAAGAACACCAGTGATGAGAGGGAAGGGTTATGATTCTTTCTTGAATAGCTAGTTCTGGCGGTGAAACAGACCATGCTATAATAATACATATTCTATGAAAGGGTATACCGCTAATATTGAAGAAGCGACAGTGAAGAATACCAATTTCCGGAAAGTGCTGTATTCCGCCAAACACAGCCAGTTGGTGTTGATGTGCCTTAAACCCAAAGAAGAGATCGGCATGGAGGTACACCCGGACAACGATCAGTTTTTCCGGTTTGAAAAAGGGCAGGGGAAATGCATTATCGATGGCCACGAATATCCGGTGAGCGATGGGGTAGCGGTGGTGGTGCCCGCCGGAGCACAGCATAATGTGATTAACACGTCTGCTTCTTCTGAACTGAAACTCTATACCATCTATTCACCCGCCCATCATAAAGACGGCATCGTGCGGGCGACGAAGGCTCAAGCCGAGCAGCAGGAAGCGGAATTTGACGGTGTCACCACGGAATAACCTTGCAAAAAGAATAGCTTTTGTATATCGTGAATACATGGACCCCCCTCCTGCACCCACGTTTGGCTCAACTCTGGCTCCTCCGGAATCTATATCTCCTCCGACGTCTATAGATCCTCCGTCTGATTCACCTGCACCATATCCCACGCCAAAAGGAATACAGCCCCTTGTGTTGGCAATTGCGTTTTTGGTTGTTGCGGTATTGATAGGCGGGGTATCGTATATTGCTTATTTGGGATATTCGGCAAAGAATCAAAAAGCCCAGAACGTCGTTGCACCGTCTCCCACCCCAGTGACCCTTAAGGCAAAAGTCATGTATCTTACCGGTATCGCCTGGAAAATGGTCGACAATCGGCGCGTGGAAATACGGGAAGACGATGTACTTTCCCAGGGAGACGAGCTGCTGACGGAAAAAGACACCCGTTTGGTTCTTTCGTTTGACGACGGATCAGTGGTGCGGATAAGCGACAACGCCCACGTGATCTTATCGGAGTTGACTGCCGCTTCCATGGTCGTGAATGACCAGAAAGGCATCGTATTTGCGCGCGTAACCAAAGATCCGCAGCATGTGTTTGCCATCAAAGCAAAAACGTTTACCGTGACGTCGCTTGGGACTGCATTTTCCGTCGAAAACGAAGACGAAGTGAAAGTAAAAGTCTATGAAAGTTCTGTCACCGTCAAAGAAGAGGTAACGTCCCTGGCATCAGTATCCGCATCGACAAACGTCGGGGAAAAACAGCAGTGGCAGGAAAAGAAGAAAAAAGCAGAAGTACTCTCTGACGCGGAAGTCGCCGGGAACACGTTCCTCGCATGGAGCGTCAAAGAAGATAAGCTGACTACTACGGCTACGCCGAGTGCGACCCTCAAGCCGACAAGCCATATACAAGTTGTATTGGAAGGCGAGCAGAAAAAAGAAGTATCAAAACAAACAAATACAGGGTCGGGTGCGATAACGTTGACCGGCAGCGCAACCAATGGTGGAGTGGCACTGTCTTGGCAGGTGAACGGCGATCTCAACGTCGCAACCGGATTTAAAATCGTGAAAAAATTAAGCGAGAACCCTGTGTATCCGGGAGATCCGTATCAATACCTCACTTCCCCAAGTACCCGCTCATACACATGGTCTCTGAAAGACGGACAGACATGGCACTTCCGCGTGTGCCAGTATATCGATGGCAAATGCGGAGCCTATTCCAATGATATAAGCGTGAAGGCTCCTTCGGGAGGAGAATCGTCGGGGGGAAACGTAGCGTCAATCACGCTTACGGGTCAAAAGGCAGAAAGTAATAAAGTTGGACTCACATGGACAGTCAATGGAACGTCTTCGCAAGGGTTTAAAGTCGTATGGAGCAAAAATTCCGGTCCGACGTATCCATGTCGCTCGGAAGATTCGAATCAATATCATTATGATTCCAACCCCGAGGCGCGCAGTAATGAAGTGGGGGACCTGGAAACAGGCAAAACCTATTACTTCCGCGTGTGCGAATACCTCGGGGGAACATGCGGAACATACTCTAACGAAGTCTCCGTGGGATTGTAGTATATTTAGTCTGTTCCGCTAGATCCTTGATGATTTTTCCGGTGAGAGAACAATAGAGTGTTGCGTATATATATCAGTTGATTTGACGCCCCATATTACAATATATGTGTTCCGAAAAATGCCCTTAATCTGCTCCCATTGGGTGAAGTACACATTATGACACCAGGTAGCCCTGAAAGAGAATTGTTCAGCCGTGTTGTATCGACAGAGCAATATAGCCCTGAGGAACGTCAATCGGATTGGGTCAGCCGTTGGCAGAGTATTCTTAGTTATTATCACCAGACGTTTGGCTTTAGCCTGCTTCTTGAGGTGTCGCCCTATACGCGCCATGTATCAGTTGCAGATGGTGTTGTCCGCGCGAACCCTGATAGTGGAGGGTGTCGAAACGAAGAATTTGTGTTACTTCATGAGTGTGTCCACGAGAAACAGCGCGGGCTTTTCGGATTTAAAACAACGGTTCAAATGATTCATGCAATCGTAAACGACATGACGCTGACAGAAGTGGGCGTGCGGGATTGGGTGGAAGACTACACAATGCCGCCGTTTATCGTGGAAGCCGGGGAGCGCGAAGTTATTTTTAGCTACTATAGTACGGAGGAACTGCGGGAACGTGTTGCGCGAGGTATCCGCGATATCCACTGTGATGTCATGGCCATTCGTATGAGAAACGGGATATACGTAAGTACCCAAGAACGTATGGGTGGAATAGATCCCGAAAAAAAGTTCTTGTCTCAACTTACCGACGAGCTTCGCAGCAATGTGCCGGGGTATGACGTTCGATCCGTTGCAGACAGCAGGCCGGATTTTATTCGAAAAATTGCGCGCTTTCGTGCGGTAAGTGGCGGAGCAGCACGGATACTCGATAATGGATCGTACAGAGAAATAGCAGATGCATACGATTCCTCTATGCAGGAAGCGTTTGCCGGAGAGCTTCAGCAATATACCGTCTACCATGCGCTTGCTACGGCATACGAGGAATATTTTATCCGCTGCGCTAAAAGGACGGACGTCGTCGACTTTGATAGGCTACTTAGCTCACTCGATGCCGACAATCCGCTTATCAGAGCACGGGGAGCGGATTTTATGGGTGAACTCGGAGACATTCGGGCATTACCTGCGTTAGAGCAAAAGCTGGGTGCCGAGGAACATGACACGGTGAAGGCAATGCTTCTTTACGCCACAGAAGAGATTGCGATACATAATTGGCCGCATGAGGATGCGTGGAAAGGACTTCAACTGGTGCTTGAGAAGGGAACAGAACAACAGGCTGGGCGTGTCGTAGATTTTTTAGGCACCGTGCCGCAAGAACACATAAACAAGGCTGCCCAATTGCTTCTCCATGCCGGTGGCGTAACGATGTCTTCAAGTCTCATCGCACTAGGGAAGAGAGCGCCATATGCAATTGTTGAAAATATCCGTTCGCTTGCCAGAAGAGAAGGGCAATTACCCATAGATTTTCAAATGTCAGATGTATTGGCGGTGATGGAGACGGGTGGCGCGATTCCCCTTGGAGAACCAGCAAGGGTACTGGTTGGTGTAGCGAAACAGACTTTTCCGGAAGCGTATGCCATCGCTGTATTATTAACGAAAAGCTCGGAGATGGGCGAACGAATAGCTGGAATTCAGACGTTGTCTCGTTTGGGTGTTGCGGATCCCGACACGACCGTGCGCATACTGGAACAGGTATTTGAGAGTCCGGCTCCGGTACCATACCATGTCGCGTGGGCAGTGGGGTTTATCGGCAAGGCGCAAGCCAGGTTTTCGGGGAACATGCCAGAGCGTGTACTTAGGTTTTTGGAAGAGAAGTCAACGATTCGCGATCCGCTCATTGGTGCTACGGTCGTACAAAGTTTACGCGGGATACCGGCAAGCGACGGAAATTCTATGCGGGTACTTGATACATTAGCGAGTATCCTCACAAACATGAGTGGTGCCATCGATACCTACCAAGGGGGTCCGTTGCCAGATGATTGGGGACCACATTTGCTTCGGCTCTCCTGTGCGAAAGCCACAGCAGAGCTTTATGTCCAAAATCGTATGACCGTTGAAGTTGCGGCAAAACTCCTTATGCAATTTTCTACGGAGCATATTGACTTTGTGTATACCAATATCGCAAAACAAAATCCCAAATTGGCTCTTGATATATTTCATTGGTATGCGGATCATCCGGGGGAATTGGTGCAGCTCCCGTGGATGGATAGCCAGGGGGATGCGCTCCGGTTAATAATAAAACACATTTCTCACGGCGTCGGTGAAGCGGGGATTGCGTTTTCGGATGAAGCGTTGGATTTATTAGAACACTTTGCCAAACATACAGACAGCTTTATTCGTGGTGATGTGTTGTATGCCGTGGCAAAAATTGGCGACAAAAATCCCCTCAGGGTGATGCGGATCATACAATTCTATGCTCGGGACAAGGAACCGTCTGTCCGCCGTGCAGCAGCCGTTGGGCTCAAGTTTACTGCGGCTGCATTGCCTGAGGCGACATTTGCACTTCTTAAGGCATTGGCCTTTGACGAAGACGACGGGGTAACCGGGCATGTGATCGAAATTTTGGGACAGATGGGTGATGCAAAGCGCGCATGGCATCTATTAATCAAACTGATGGATCGGCAAATTTCCGGGTACCAGAAAAAACAGATTATTGAGGCAATGGGGAAGCTGGGTGCGGCGCTGCCTGATGAAGCGTTTATCTATTTAGAAGAATTACTTCGCGATCCTCAGTTGTCTCAACACGCAGCGAGCGCTTTAACACAGTTTGCTGCTCCATTACAACTGGGTCCGCTTCTTGGCACCACTTCCATTCTTCCGGACGCGCAACAGGTTATTCGTGAGTATTTAATGAAAATATCACGCTAAGTTGCGCTAAAGGAGTATAATTAGGCACATTTGGAGGTTTACGTCGCTATGACCGTGGAAACTTTGCAAGCTTTTAACACAATACGAACCAACGAAGAAGCGCTCGTAACTCAAATGCAAAGCGGAGATCCGCTAGACCGCCTAAGTGTCTTAGATATCGTTTGGCAGGTTACCCAAGAAACCCGAGGACTTGGGCAAGAAACGTTCGATGAAATTATATCTTCAAGGGGTAGAGAGGTCTACATACCTCCACCCCACGAGGAAATGAGGCAGTTTGAACTAGGACTTATTGAACAGCTGCATAGTCAAGACGAGAGAGAACGAAACTACGCTGAAGCTACATTAAGTGGATTTACTGCTTGGATTCCCGGTCGCATATTTGTCGATACTCTTCGGGCGCTTGATGACCCCGATATATTAGTGCAGATGGAAGCGGCATGGGCATTAAGCGGTATTGGGATACGGGTAACAGTACGGGCGCTTGAGTACGCGATAGAAACAAGAGGAAAAGACGACCCTCGGATCCGAGTAAATATCGCATACGCCCTGGGTAATGTCCATATACCCGAAGCAATCGAGCCATTACAAACACTCCTCCATGATGAAAACGAAGACGTGCGCCTTGCAGCACTCACTGCAATAGGACAGCTGTACGCTCAATTTGGCGGAGAAGCTCGTGAAGAATTCGGACGTGTCGTCATGGGGCCAAAAGAAGGTATTGTACAGCCGGACGTAGTGGAAGGATTACAAAAAAGCAGCGCCCCCATCCAACTTCAGGCAGCTATAACAATCGCAGAAATACAAAATCCGGGGGTCATCGAGAAACTACGAGATACTATTATTCATGGAGAATTAATTCCTCTTCAATTGCAAGAATCTATATTGGGAGTTGGCACATTGCATGCCGATGCTGCACGCGACCAGTTTCAAAAATTGACGAAAATGCTTGGTGGCATTGTGACCGCTGATGAACTTCAAGAGATGGCTGATGTCGGCGCTATTGTTGATGTTGGTAAAGGGAGACTCATGCGGATTCATAGCATGGTAGCCGAAGTTGTTCACTCAATGAATAGAAAATTTTTGGAAAGTTTAGATTTGCCGCCGACGAACATACCTATATTATGCGCATTTACCTCGAACGTGGACAGCCTATGTTTTTTGGATAGTCAGGTAGCCCAAAAGATAATAGATCAGGCAATTGCGGATGCCATAGAGGAAGGAGCAAATTTAGGTCGATCCCAAGATGATGTGATAGCGGAAATTCTTAGGATAGCTCATGAGGAGAACCCGAAAAACGTTCCCGGCAAGCTTTCTACCAGGGCACACGTCATCGGCTGTGTTCTACGAATGTTTACCCACTCAGGCAGCAAAAAATCCATCGTTGACCGGGAAGATAGTCCTGGGTCGGGTAAGCGGCTGGCCGAATGGATCGGACAAACGTTTCATCCGGTAAGAGATAAACTGGGCGGTGCTTCAGCGCAAATGGCAGATTTTTTGACCGGCATCGGTGAAGGAAACGTTGCGGTCTATACACAATATCATTCCCCCATACAGGCTGCCGCGTATAGAAATCGTCGTACCAAGTTTTTTCGTCAGGCTGATGGAGCGTCTTTTGTAACAGATTTCGTGTCTGGGGAGTCTAGTGTTCGATCAACTGATCCGACGAAAATAAATTTTCCCATCGAGCGCACTCCGGGCGTAAAGGTATCGGTTAATGGGGACACCATAGAAGCAGGGGAAGATGCAGACCGTGAGATTATTACCACGGATTACTATGATCAAGATGGCCACGCAATAGACTTTGAGCCGCTTTTTTTCTTTACCCCACCAGTGCTTGAGGAAGTAGGGAGGCAGATGCGATATTTTATTATCAACGGGCCTCATTACCTGCAGAGATATAAAAAAGATAAATACGATCGCATCGCACCCCGGCTTCACACGCAGCTACAAACACTGCAGCAGGAGGGGGTGAAGATACACTTTGAATTCTCTGGTGATACCGGACGAAAAACTGGAGCTGGTGAATGGACAGGTATCCGCTACTTTAAGGATGTTCTGCGTGGAACGGTAGCAAGC
>CAZOTW010000031.1:13627-14634 GCA_964582845.1 uncultured Gammaproteobacteria bacterium | reverse complement strand
GTGGAGGATTCCCCGCCGGTCGGCGTCGGTGTGCTGGTCGGTGTCGGCGCCAGGCTAGCCAGCGTCGGCGTGGGCGTCAGAGTTGGCGGGACGGCGGTCGCAGTAGGCTGCGGGGTTGCCGTAGCAACAACGATGCCAGCGCTTTCCGCCATGTCAGTCCTGTTTGCCCACACTGAGCCGCGATGCCAATCAGCCGTCTTGAGGTATGACGTCAGATCCTTCATCGCCTTGAAGGCTGTGATCTTGCCGACGTTGCAGGCGTTGTCGGGCAACATATCACCAATGCACCCGCCATTCCACTCTTCGCGGAGATAGTAGGTGTTTGTCCCATTACACGGCTCCTTATCGGGGAGCGGGTAGTTACCGTCGTAGGCAAATGCCCAGCCAAGGTTCCCTGCGCAGAACTGCTTCAGTTCTTCGGCTGAGGCACTATTGCCTGGCGAAGTCTGGATGAAGCTGTTCGTCAGCCAGAGAGACCCATCGGTCCACGGGCCTTTGACTCCATTGATTTCACCCAAAGCCTTGAACGAAAGCAGGGTCCCCCAATCCCCAAACAGCTTGAGGTACCCGATGTTCACGGCCTTTTCCCTGTAGGGCTCCGTCAGCTGGACAAACGCTCCATGCTTTAAGGCGTCAGTAATAGCCTGCGGAGGAGTCTGCGGGAGGTCGCCATGGAAAACCCAGTTCACCCAGCCCTTGACAAAGCATTCGACCCACTGGGAGTCCTGGGGGTGGGCCACGTTGCCATACTTCTCAGAAAGAGACTTGCAGGAGGCCTGGTCAGTGCCGGCGCCAGCGGGCGTCACCGTGCCCATCAAAACGACGACCAACAACACGATCAGAGAGAGACGCTTGGTAGCCATAGCTACCTCCTTTTTGGATAGACAAACGAAATTTCCTCGCCAGGATTTTCCCAATTGCGGTTTGGGAAAGGGTCGAGGAACCCTCGGGATCGGCCTTTGCGGTCGATATCCCTGCAGTCGATGCCGACCGCGGGGGTTGGATCC
>CAZOTW010000031.1:10442-13617 GCA_964582845.1 uncultured Gammaproteobacteria bacterium | reverse complement strand
ACCGATTAAATCAACTCCAAAATGCCATCAGATTTCCGTATCCGCCGGAAATTCTAGCCTTCGATATGAAGACTCTCAGGTTTCTTTATCCTGCTCTGATAGGCAGTTCAGCGACGTCATCTACCTCATCAATCCTCTTGCCAGTTTCCCAGCAATATAGATAAGGCAAATGCGCTGCGTCATCCAAAAGGCTCCGGCTAATGAGACCGGGGAGCGTTTTAGTGCTCATTTTTTCTATTTCCTTGAGGACAAAACTGACCATAAACTCATCTAACAAAAAACTCCCTGCCGTGAGTTTCCATTAGTGTTTGCTTATGGCCATGTTTGTCCTCAAGGACGCCATTGCTTGACCTAATTGATTGAACAAACTTTGTTAAGGTGCTTTGCACCGTATCCGCCGACAAACGCTCTTCGAGCCGCGCTACGAATAGTAGGTAAGGCGAGAAGAAAGTTGTGGTGGAAAAGTGCTAAATTACACGCATACGGCTCAATAATCGTGCGTATACCGTATTTCAAGCGCATAAGCCTGAATACGTTATACGGTATAATTACGAGCCATATTCCCAGGTTTTAAACCCGGGAGCCGGTCCCGACGCATCCGTCGGGAGTCCGCTTCCGAGGTCAAAAAATACTGTTCATCGTTCACAGTTCACCGTTCACCGCAACTTTCGATGAACCATGAACCATGCTTGCCCTGAGCTTCGAAGGGAACCAATAACAATGAACCATTGACGCAGATAATTTCCCGCAGTAGAGTAGAGGAGTATGATTACCGATGCTGATATTAAAAAGATGAAGAAAGTCTTTGCCACCAAAGACGATCTCAAGAAACTAGCAAAACAAAAGGATCTGCTTGAAGTGAAGAAAAAACTTCAAGAGCTTTCCGATTACGCCGTTCCCGCCTTGGGAAATATTTTTCGTTGGACAGACGATATTCACGCAGCGGTCACAGGTAAAAAATCCTCCCATACTGTCCCGGAAAATTAATCTGTTGGCGTTCATAATTGATCCTGTTTGTCTCTCTTGACCGGATTTCTATACTCGGGTGTATGATCGATTCCCTATGACAAAACATTTTTGTGATTTGTGCCTTTGTGAACTATCTGGCGATTATGCTAGTGTTGAAATTAATATGAAAGATCGTATATATCACCATAAAATGTATTGTTTATCCTGCTTTTATGCAAAGAAATCTAGTGATGCTATACATGTGAAACCCGAGCCATATCCCAAGAGAAAGCTTCCTGCTCTGATGCTTCGTTAACTATTTACCTTTTAATGTGCTACAAACTCAGATTTTCATAAGGCCTCGCCTTGCGGATTCCCAAAATAAAACCGGCCTCTTCGTCTGCCGGTTATTGTTACACTGCTTATTGTTTATTGATTATTTGTTTATTTCTTATTGAAGGTCCGGCAGCCCTTCGACTTCGCTCAGGGTAAAACCCTTTGAGCGTTTACCCCCTCTTTTTCCCTTTAAGTAATACGATTCCTGACAGTCCTACGCCTGCAAACGGCAGAAGCAGGGCAATGTCGTTAAAGCCAGCAACCGGCAGGGTTGAGACTCCAAGGACGCGTTGACCGATACACAGTTGTGCAGTGTCACTGTCAGAGCGGTTTAAAGCACTGACATTGCCTGTATTAATGACACAGAAAAGACTTGGTGTGCTTGGAAGCTGATTGGCGTCTACGACTTTTCCCAAGATTTCCACCGTGCGGGTTTCGCCGGCAATTAGTTTATTAAGTGTGAACGTAAGCGTGCCGCCAGGTTGTCCAGGTCGATCATAGGTACCAGGACCTGCGACAAACGTCACATAGGGAGGAAATATATCATGGACGGTCACCGGATCAAATGTCTGTCCGGATGTATTGGTGATAGTAAGCTGAAAAAGCACTTGGTTTCCCGGAGCAAATGTCGGATCCGTGGTTGTCAAATTATCGACAAACACGTTACTTATAGGGTTTTGTACTTTCTTATTTATTGTCAGATCAGACGCTTGACATGTGGTTGTGCCACCGTATTGCGTGGTACACATATCTGCATTGACTTTAGGCGCCATAACAAAAGCGCCAAGGACGAAAATGAGGGCCGAAAAAATGATGCTTTGTTTATTCATAGTATATACAACGTAACACTTTGAAACGATTTGAGTATATTACCACATATCAAACCGGGTGTCAAGTGTTATGGGCTACTAGAGATGCTTAGAAGTTTAGCAGCTTAGTAGCTTAGAAATTCCTTATTTTCTTGTTCTCTGAGCTTCTAAGCTCTCAAAGCTTTCTCTACGTTTCTGGGCTCCTTCTAAGCCTCTAAGCTTTCTCTAAGCTTCTCTAAGCTTCTAAGCCCCTCTAAGCCTCTCTTATATCCGCTTCCCTCCGTCACCAACGAGATCGGCGAATATCAGTAACCGTTGCGTAGTGCTCCCTGGCGGCCAGCAGGTCTGCAGAATCAGGTTGCGCGTGCCTACCACAGGCACCAGGTAGGAGGTATCTCGGGGGGAAACCACCCTTTTCTCCGAAATGAGGTAGGTATACTGCTTTCCTTTATAGATAATGACGATCGTGTCGCCTTTCTCCAGGTTCTTCATGAGGTAGAAAACGGCATTCAGGTCACGCACGAACCACTCGTAATTGGTTGAGTGGGAGAACAGGTACACCGTGCCGTCGGCATCCGGGAGAAAGGAGGTTGAGGCATGGGCGACACCTTGGGTAAGCGCTTTGTCATACGCGGAGTATTTCGTAGGATCCACGTCGGCAACAACTGGGGCGTTCACGCCTATTTTCGGCACGATGAGCGCAAAATCCTTATTGACCGGGACAATTGGGGCGCCATCAGGCCCCACGAGCGGGGTAAAGACAATAGGCACGGACTTGGGGAGCGGCTTTGCATCAGCCTGCTTTTGCGCTACTTGCTTCCGTAGGCTACTGACGAGGAAGCTCGACTCGAGGCGGATTTCCGGTATAAATGGCCCTACAATGCCGCCTATGCCAAGCGCCAGGAGCATGAAGCCGATCACTCGTGACCAGGGGATAGGGCTCAGGAAGGTGAGCCTCCGCGGCCTGAGGGCTGCGACGTCGCTTAAATATCCGAGGCGAAACCCCGTACCGCCTGGTACTGGGGTAATTCGCTTGGTGGGCGAGGAAAGCTTGGTGGTGAAAAGGTCGACTGCTGGGATAG
>CAZOTW010000031.1:0-10342 GCA_964582845.1 uncultured Gammaproteobacteria bacterium | reverse complement strand
ATTCGCTTGGTGGGCGAGGAAAGCTTGGTGGTGAAAAGGTCGACTGCTGGGATAGCGATAGGCATGCGTGGTTGGATAAACACGGTTTTTACGCACGCATCGTTCGTGCAGTTTGGGTGGTCGTCGCAGTACTGATATATGACGTCCCAGTGGTTCATGTGAGTTTTGAAGTATACACTATAGGATGGAAAAAAGCAAGAATAAAAGGCAAAAGTCAAAAGGCAAAATTCAAAATGTTCTAGATCAGAGTTTTGATTTAAGCTTGATAACACCGGCTCCAAGCATTTTAGCAATTTCGGTGACTTCTATAAGGAGGGTAGCTATTTGTTGTTTGTTTCCCAAGTTAGTGTCTCGGAGTAATTCAAGCCAGTAAATCGTTTCGTTAGCACTTTTTAGCGAGATTTCATAGAATTTTTTGTATTCCAATCGGGAGCTAGATGCTCGTGCCTCAATCAAATTTGCTCCAATAGATGTGGCCGATCGTATGAGTTGGTCGGTAATAATCCAAGCGCTTCGTTTATTTGGTAGGGTATCGGTGAGGGAAATGATCGCAAGACTGAACTTATAGCAGCGTGCGCGAAGATCAACTTTTGGATACTGCATCTTTGCCTTCTAACTTTTGCCCTTATCTTTGCCTTCTAACTTTTGCCTTTTGAATTTTGACTTTTGCCTTTTGCCCTTACTTTTAACTTTTGCCTTTTGAATTTTAACTTTTGCCTTCCCACATGAGTTTGACATTCTTATCAATGACCTGCTGGCCAAGTTTGGTAGCCGCGTCATACTGGCCTTGGCGGATAAGCTCGACAACTCCGGTTTGCGCCTGCTTGGTGACATTTTCTTCATACGCGCGCATGATCGGTAAGACGACAGGGGAAAGTTCCGTAGCGGTGTCATCAAGCCTGGGAATAGCCTGGTAGAGCTCTTCAAACGACATGCCGGGGATCAGGGTATTGAGCACCATTTGCGATATCTGCTGGGCGCGGGTATCGGTGATTTTGCCCTCTTCCAGGAGAGCCTTGAGAAGCTCGACGACCTGCAACTCTACTTGTTCTCGGAGTTCATCGGGGGTCATCCTATTAGTATCGCGGATGAACTGTTGTTGTGTCAAATGATTTTGCCCTATGGGGTAGCGTTGATAGTGTAATTAATTAGTTTATCGACCACGCACGTGCGTGTGAGATAAACGAATTCTATTTGAGGACTGGTAAAGAGGAAGAAACTCTGATAGCATAATTTCCGTATGGCAGATGCCTCATTACCATATCAAAAAACAATTTTCCCCAATGGTGTGCGGCTCATGTTGATCCCCATGCAAGGCGTCAACAGCGTCGCGACATCCGTGATGGTTGCCTGCGGCAGCAGATATGAGACGCCCCAGATCAGCGGTATTTCTCACTTCCTGGAGCATATGGTGTTTAAGGGGACCCAGAAGTACCCGACGACGGATGACGTCAACACGATCGAACGCGCTGGCGGACTGCAAAATGCATACACGGATATCGACATTACGAACTACCACAACAAAGTACTCAGCACCGATTGGAATTTAGCGCTCGAGATCAACAAAGAGCTTGCTCTGATGCCGAGGCTTGAAGAACAGCATGTGGATAAAGAGCGCGACGTCATCCTGGAAGAGATGAAACGGTATGAAGATGAACCCTCGGCGAAAGTCGGCGAGATTTTTCACACCATGATGTATCCTGGAACAACGCTCGGCATGCGGACGATCGGTGAAGAAAAATCGCTTCGGTCCGTTGCCTCAAAAGAATTGCAGGCATATCATGACGCCTGGTATAAACCCACACAAATAGTTGTCGTCGTCGCTGGGAAACTTGATGGTAATGAATCAAAAATTACCGAGCAAGTGATGCAATGGTTTAAAGATCTTTCCGGCAAGCCGCAGGGAGCATTTGAGCCGGTGTCTGATACGCAAAATGAACCGAAGATCGAAGTGCTGACCAAACCCGATGCGAGCCAGGCTTACTTGACCATGGGCATCCGCTCCTTCAATCGGGGGAGTGACGATCGGTATGCATGGAATTTGTTTAACCTCATTATGGGTGTCTCATTTACGTCGCGGTTTTTCAAAGAAGTTCGCGAGAAGGGGGGACTTTGCTACCATATCCGAAGCGCCTCAGACAACTGGGCAGATGTGGGGTATTGGAGTATTTATGCCGGTGTCGCGACGGAGAAAGTGCGCGAAGCTACCCAGGCAATTATCGTGGAGCTCGCCAAAGTGGCAGACAAAGGAGTGACAGATGAAGAAGTGGCGGTTGCCAAAAAGCGCCTCAAAACCATGCTGGCTTTTAAAAGTGAAGACCCGGAATTTATAAACGAATATTATGGGAGGCAGGAATTATTTGGTGACCCGATTATCACCCTGGATGAGTACATCGCAAAATTTGACGCAGTCGGGAAAAAAGAAATTGATGCACTCGCCAAAAAGTACATTGTGACGAAAACGTTAAACCTTGCGCTAGTGTGGAACAAAAAGGGAGAGGGAGATTTACGGCAATTATTAGTGATACAATAAATTTAAAATTCAAAAGTCAAAAGGCAAAAGTAAAGGCAAAATTCAAAAGTCAAAAGGCAAAATGCAAAAGTAAAAACTTTTGACTTTGAACTTTTAACTTTTGACTTATAACTTGATATATGCTTGAACGTACCGTTGTCCTTATCAAACCCGATGGTTACCAAAAAAAGCTTGTCGGGAAAGTGATTGACCGCTTTGAGAGGTCGGGGCTAACTATAGTTGGTCTGAAGATGATTCGATTGACTCAGGCAATCCTCGATGTCTGGTATGCGCATCACAAAGATAAGCCGTTTTTCCCATCCCTGTGCCGTGATATGATGGCTACTCCGGTGGTTGCGATGGTTGTCGCTGGCGAAGGTGCAATTGAGAAAGTATTTGCGATCTGCGGCCCCACTGATCCTGCGGAAGCGGCTCGTGATCCGGCATGATTTTGGAGAGAGCAAGCCCAAAAATGTGGTGCACCGATCCGATAGCGCAGAAGCTGCAGCTAAAGAAATACAACTTCTTTTTACCCCCGAAGAGCTGTTTTGATTTAGATCATTACGATATACTTTGATATCTTGATTCCGGGAATCAAGATATCAAAAGATATCAAACGCGAGGAGCGTGAGGAATTTAGTGTGTATTTTGATTCCCTGCCTTGCCGATCGGCAGGCCGGAATCGGAGGCTACTTGATTACTTCCCTGAATTAGATACGGATGTTGCCCTTGGTGTAAGTGGCAAAACAGTCAATGGATACTCCATATGGCCCCTATCTTGTAGGTTTGGGTCCTCTGGATGGATTTCTAGATTGTAATTGCCGGGATTTTCGATTTTCATGGCTATGACTCTCATGGGATACGAAGCGCCGTTAATGTCAAAACCTTCAAAATTATCCCGTTCAACATAAACATGGTCCCCCCGAATTTTTTCTTTGGTGGCTTGGTCTGTAATTGTTACTTCGACCACTCCTTCTAAAGGTGAGACGAGTGCGAAAAACGTGGGGGTATTAACCACTATTTGCTTTGGAATAATGAGCATCCATCGTTTTCCTTTTTCCTGGCCCATTTGACATACGTCCATGTGGTTTGGCTTATTTCCCCCAACTGCATCCACCAGAACTGTGAATAATCTCTGTCGTGCGTTTTCAACCGCAAGAATCGTTTGGGTCCGTTTCCGCCCTTCATTGCGAGGAGATGCGACTACGGGTGACGCTGGTATTTCTACTGTGGGGTGCGGATTTACTGCTGGAGGATGAGTTGCATTATCGACCGCAGACCCACTCTGTGCGGGGTCAGCGGGGTCAGGAGGAAACATAGCAACGACTTCTTCAGCTTTTTTTGCTGCCCAATTGACCTCATCGAGCATGTTAGTAGCAGCAGCTTGGATGCCCGACAAGAGCTCTAGTGCTCTTTTTGCTTTAGCTCGATCTGGTGTTGTTAGTACAGCGTCAATGAACTCTCGCGCTATCTGAAGTTGTGACGTTAGGATCATGCCCGCACGAGGAAGACTCTCGACCGCGCCTGCAAGATCAGTGTGCCACTTTGTTTTTATGTCTAACTTGTTTGTGGTTGCCATATCTGTTGCCGCTTCGTGCGTAGCTGTGGTTGTTGCGGAGGTTAGTGATTCTGCCACTGGTTGCGGCGCGGCACCTGGAGCAGCTTCCACGGCTGGAGCTATTTCTCCTCCACCACCGTTTCCTCCTACCGCAGATAACTCCAGTGTTGTGGGCACCCAAAGCCTGTTAGTCTGTTGCTTGCTCTCCGGTAGGGTACCGGGTGGCATTGGTTGTTGTGATTCTACTTCTAGTCCTGCTCCGTTTGACATAGGAATGTACCTCTGAATGTGAGATAGTATACCAATATTATACCAAAATTTGCCGTCGGGGGCAAAAGCAAACTGCCAGCTTTCCCAAAAAATATGAATAACTGACACGCACGTGCGTGTCAAATATTAAATTTTGAGGCTATTTTGGCATAATAGACTCGCACGTGCGAATCGTTTATGCCAACGCTGGGTCTAGAGGATGATTTTGAGGTTCCTTAAGATCGGGAGCAGGACTTCGAACGGGAGTCCAATGACGTTGGTATAGGATCCGTCGATTTTCATGACTATGTCCCAGGGGGCCTCGTTTATGGCGTAGCCACCGGCAAATCGGGTAAAGTCAAAGCGCCCGACGTAGCTTTCTACCTCTGCGGGAGTCATTTTGCGCATGGTGACTTTGGTTTTGATGAGCTTTTCCCAGGTTTTTTTGACCGTTGGGCCCTGCAGAAGGGTGATATGGAGGGCAGTTATAAAGGTATGGGTTTTGCCCATAAGTGCTTTGAGCATGGCTTTGGTATCTTCACGGTCTTGGGACTTGCCGTAGACTTTTCTGCCGATAGCAGCCATGGAATCGGCTGCGATAACCAAGACTTCGCGCTCTTCGGGTATGCTATAGACGCGAGGATGGGTGATGACCTCTTTGGCCTTGGCTAATGCTCGTTTTTTGACCATGACGTCGGGGTTAGGATCGATGATGGCATCTTCATCGATGCGCGCGACCACGACGCGGAAACGCACGCCCAATTTTTCCAAAAGCATTCGCCTGCCCGTCGATTGAGAGGCTAGGACGATATCGGGTTTGGGAGGCTCCTGCGGAGGGGCGTTTTTGGAGGAAAACTGCAATTTCATTGGTGGCTATTATACCGCACTTCTGGGTTTTTGGCTATGGTTATTTTCTGTTACTTGACTTACTTTCCTATATTGCTCTAATCTGGAAATAGGGACTAACGGATAGTTCTTCATATTGTATTTATATTATGGATATCGTGACTGCCGCGCAGCAAAAGATTGACGACGCAGCAACAGCAGCGAAAGTTGACTCTGGTGAGGCCGTTGGCTCATCTCCGCCGCCAGTTCTTCCCGTGACGCCCCCACGTATGTCACCTCTCGTTCTCACGCCCGATGGGGTGCAGGAAGAAAAACCAGGGGACGAAGTTGAGGCAGCGCCTACGCCCTCCGATAATCTGGTGGTGCCTCCCGAGACTACGGCTTCGCCATCACTTTCGCCACCTGGTGAAATTCCGCCTCCGCCACCTCCTGATCCGCCGGAGAAACAGGGAGATACACAGAGTTCGTCGACGATTAAAAGAGGAAGACCTCCTTATGGTAGCGTTGGAAAAAGAGGTATCGGCGCAGGTCCCATTTTGGCAGGACTTTTACTCCTATTAATCACGCTTCCGCTCACGGTTCTTTTCGTTTCGCAACAAAAATCGGTCAGTGACGTCCGAAGCAGAGCTGCGGGAGGTCAATGTGTAGGAAGCCCGAATAATAATGAAGCATGTATTTATGTAGCGGGTACACGTATTAGTGCTTGTAGTGGTCGAGGTGAAGTGAATTGTAAGGCTTTAGGAGCGTGTGGATGTTCATGGCAAAGCGATAGCGCTCCTACGTCCGCTCCTACCACAGCTCCAACCGGTGGCGGTGGAGGCGGTGGAGGGGGAGGCACCCGGACCACGTGTGACAATGGCGTCGCGGTAAACAGTACGGCATGTAATCACGCGGGGGATAGCGTCATGTATAAATGTATTGCGCCCCAATATACCGACAGCCGCCAATGGCAATCTATCGCATGTGGCTCCGGACAAACATGCCAAGGGACTTCGTGTACGAGCGGCGGTGGTGGCACTGGGGGAGGCACTGGAGGAGGCGGAAGCTTAAATGGGGAGAGTTGCGGTTGGTGTGCCGGACAAGACCAATGTTATGCTTCAACGGGCCATGCGCCAACAAAAGTAGTCAACGCTGCAGTGTGTAGCACCGGATATTGTTGTACAGGGTATGTTCCTCCTAGCGGCGGCGGGGAGGTAACGCCAACGAGCAGCATCACCGGAACATTCTGTGCGGGAGGATGCTGTCAAGCAGATGCAAGTCGAGGTCTTTGGGTACAAAAATGTACATGTAGTGGCCCGCTTTCAGGCGGAAAATGTAGGAACGACTGTGGGAATGCGGGAAGCTACGCATGTATTCCTACGAACTTCTGCGGATCCATGCAGCTGGACATTATGACCGCTTCAGGGCAAGAACTTGCTATTGTAGGTTATGATTATATAGGAGGTGTCGCAGTCCCGGTTAATGTCACGCAAGTTGCAAGAAATGGTAATGGAGTATGCAGTGTAACATCTCCTACTGGAGTAGTAACGACTATATCTGAAACTATCCCCACGATTACCACCACGCAAGCTCCTGCTGCTGGTCAGTGCTTACTTATCAAAGTCTATAAAGACAATGCAGTTGTTCAACCCGCGACGCTCCACGCCGGAGACAATGTCGTATTTGCAGTGAACGGGAGCAATGCTTCACGAGCCAGAATCAGAGTAAATGGCGCTGCCTATACCGAAAGCGGTACGAAGAATAATAGTGGTGAATACACCTTCCCGTTTACCCTTCCTACCGGTACCACCAACTTCACCGTCGAGGCAGAAGTATATACCGCCGGCCAGTGGAAGTAGAATACCCCCCCCGAACTGCCGACCTTCCCGCCCAAAGTATTGCTATGCTTTGTCGGGGTGGTGAGACTTGAACTCACGACCTCATCGTCCCGAACGATGCGCGCTACCAACTGCGCTACACCCCGACAAAGCACAAAATATTGTTGGCGGGACGTTCTACTCCTGAAAAATCTTTGAAGATTTTCCAGGATAAACAACTGAACTTGTGTCCCGTATACTCTTCAGATTGTATCACGTCGTGATACAATCGGCATAGGTATCCTAGGACACCTAGATTACCGAGGATTTTATGCTGCCCAAGCACAAATACCTCATCACATACCGTTTAGCTGAGATTATCCACGATCTCACGGTTGAGTTTTGTCAGAAATACCTAGGTTACCGAAGCAACCTAGGTAACCTAGGCAGTATTCCCCAGAGAAGAACGATTGATCAGATGGTGCAGGCAGCCCGATCCGGAAAACAGAATATTGTAGAGGGAGTTGGACAAAGCCGAACCAGCAAAAAGGGAGAAATTAAACTTTTAGGAGTAGCAAATGCGTCATTCGAAGAGCTTATCAGTGATTATGAAGACTTCTTACGACAAAGAAACCTAGCCATCTGGCCTAAAACCCATCCCAAAATTCAGGTGTTTAGAAAACGAGCTACCTTTCTTTCCAGCCTAGGTAACCTAAGTACCCTCGGTGACCTAAAAGAAAAGCCAAAGCTTCCGACCGATCCTGAAACGGCCGCAAACGTACTTTTGACCCTCTGTCACATGGAAACATATCTTCTTTCGCGGCAGATAGCCAAAGCGGAAGAGCAGTTTGTCCAAAAGGGTGGATATACTGAAAATTTGTTTAAAAAGCGGATACAAAGTAAAATAAACAGGTAGTTTTGTCCCCGTAGCTCAACGGATAGAGCAGAGGTTTCCTAAACCTCCGATATAGGTTCAATTCCTATCGGGGATACAAACTTTTGTTTTGACCCCGCTTAAGCGGGGGAAATCCCGAGGACATTCGGCTGAGCTCAGTCGAAGCCCTTGTCGAGGGACGATTCCCTCCGGGGGCACAAAAGTGGATAGGAGAACTATTTTTACCTCAAATTGACGGTGTAGAGGTTGGGAAGGGTGAGTTCGCTGCCGTTTAAGTTAGTCATGATGATGATGCGCGATCCGTTCGACCACGGAGCGACAAAGCCATCCACAAACGGTCCGGAATAGATGGTAACCCAATTCGTACGGTCATACTCCATGATATCGATTTTCCCCGGAAGCGTGATAATGAGATGGCGGCTTGTGGGAAACCAAAGAAGAGGAAATTCGGGGGAAGTAAGGGGTAAGGGTGAAGGGGTAAGGGTGAAGGCAGCGGTGGTTCCTCGTTTCGGCGTGGGTGTGGGTTTTGGCGTGGGAAGTTCCTTGGGATCCAGGACGAAATAATTTCTATCTTCTTTGCTGTCGTACACATAAATTTTCCCAGGTTTTATATTTCGATCCTCTTCTGTAGGGTTTGTACCAATAAGAGGTGGATTGATGACTTTTGGTATTGTTGCGGATGCCGTTGCTTCGTATAAAATTTTCGTTTCATCCGGTGATAGGGAAATAATTTTGGCACTACTTGTTGCCATATTGATGATCGGTGGCTTAAACGCAGCCAATTTTTGTCGGTCCTTATTCGCGCGTTCGTCATCCCAATCGCCCAGGATAGTTCTAAACGTCAACGATACATCTTGCGACGTGCCGGGTCTTCCGACGGTATACAGGCGGACAACGCCGTTTTGGTCTTGCGCCAGAAGCTGGGTTGAGTCGGGTGACCAGGTGATACGAGCCGTAGTGACGTCAAACCCCGCTTCTGCGGGGCCGACCTGTACTGGATCGCGATTCCTCCCAAGTGGGCCTTCTGCAAGCTCGTAGACCCACAGGCCTGCTTTTTTGATGAGCGAGCCATCTAAATGTGTTTGCGGGATGATGTACGCGATTTTGCTGCCATCGGGGGAGAGGACGGGTCGGTCGATACCCAATGTGGTAAGCGGTGAGAGACTGGGATTGGTGGGGAACAAAAATGCATCTGCCCGGGAGACGACTTCTCCCTGCACCCGGATTTTTTTCTGCCAAGAAATGTATCCTTCTTTGGAAATGGTGATGGTGTACCACTCGGGTTCTATGTTAAAAGAATTGTTGGTAGCGGTTTGCAATTTACTGTTGACAAACACCTGGGCGCCGATGGGGTCACTGGTTGCCGACACCAAACCCGTGGGTTTTAAGGAACTTTTTTTGACGTCCAACCGATATCCGCGTCCATAGGCAATGACGCCTGCGGAAATCCCAACAATAGAACATACAGTAACAAATGATATCAAAAATGGCGATATTTTACGTTTCCACATACCTTTGGTTTACAACTATTATACTCCCGAGTGTGTTAGAATACCAATGAGAATTAATTTCAAAATTTGCAATTAACAATTTACAATTTTCAATTTTCAATCAATGTTCCAATGATTCATTGAAAATTCAATGAAAATTGCAAATTAAAAATTAAAAATTTCTCCCCATATGTTTTCCCGTTTTACCAAAAGGATCGGCATAGATTTAGGAACCGCAAACAGTTTAGTTTGGTTAGCGGGGGAAGGAGTAGTGCTCAATGAACCCACGGTCGTTGCGGTCACCATCGATGATAACCGAGTCGTCGCCGTAGGCAATGAGGCAAAAGAAATGTTAGGCCGCACACCCGGCAACATAGTTGCTACCCGTCCCATGCGCGATGGTGTGATAGCTGACTACCTCATCACCGAAGCACTGCTTTCTCATTTTATCGATGTGGTTGCCGGCCGTAACCGATTCTTTAAACCCGAGGTGATGATCTGTGTTCCGTCGGGCGTTACCCAAGTGGAGCGGCGTGCGGTACTTGATGCCACACTTTCTGCCGGCGCGCGAGTGGCGTACCTTATCGAAGAACCCCTTGCCGCCGCAATCGGGGCAAAAATACCTATCGCCCAGGCATCTGGGCACATGATCGTCGACGTAGGCGGGGGATCAACGGAGGCAGCAGTTATCTCGCTTGGGGGCGTTGTTGTGCACAAAAGCGCACGGGTTGCCGGCAATAAAGTGGATGAGGCAATCGCCGTATATATAAAGAAAAAGTACAATCTCATTATTGGTGAGCGGATGGCAGAGATGATCAAAATTACTATTGGAGACGCCGTACCGTCTGTCATTCCCGCTAGCGTTCGCGAAACCGCTTCGGCAAGGGCACGGGCTACTACGTCGGCACAGTCATCCAAGAAGAGGCATTCTACGACGCCCTCATCGCCGACGGGATGCGTTCCGCGCGGATTCGCCCGCTGGTCGCTCCGCCCCCC